>PKCS01000021.1 GCA_002862305.1 Phycisphaerae bacterium
CCCACCACACGATGCAAGCACCGTGAAGTGAAGTCTTGTCTGAATTGACTTCAATTGGCGTCACAAGGATGTCCAAGGAACGTCCGTGCTGTAACGGCGTCCCTGGGATTCTTGCTTGCATCGGGTCTTGTGAAACCCGGTGCAGCAATCACATCCTCGCGGCGATCTCGTCTACTCACTTGTCAAAGAAGCGATCCGAACCCCTCGCGGAATTCAGATGCTGAGCCACGTACTGTATCCAAAGCAGGCGCCCTGTCAACCCGCTCCGGGTAATCAACTGGTCGGGAAGTTCCCCACGTGGCCCCCCAAATCGCCCATCGCTGCATGGTCAAACGGCCGCTTCCATTCCGGATCACGGCCAGGGCCGAGCAGCGGGCTGGGAGCGGGCCCGTCCTCAGGGGCCCCGACCAAGCCACGCTCGTTCCATAATCAGCCCTGAGAGGCTCTCAGGGGCGATCTTGGCGGATTCGATACCCCCAGGACCCCGACCAGGATACGACCCACCCCGAGATCCAGGAGGACCCGGGAAGCGGCCCGGATGGTCGAGCCGGTGGTGAGCACATCGTCGACCAGCAGGACATCCCGACCCCGAATCGAGCGCCCGAAGTAGCTGGAACGAAAGGGATTCGGCCTTCGGAGGCGGGCGGAACGGCTGCGATGAGCCTGTGGCAGCCCCCCCAATTGTCGGAGGGGGCTCCGGACCGGACGTTCGAGGACCCGGGAGACCTCCTGGGCGATGATCAAGCAGTGGTCCTGGCCCCGAAGCCTGCCCCGGAGCCAGGGCGACGGGACGGGGACCACGCAGTCGACGGCGCGCTGGTGGTCGACGAGGTGACGCCGGCAGGCCTCGCCCAGCCGTCCCCCGAGCAATCGCCCCATCGACTCCCAGCGCCGAAACTTGAAATCCCTGATCCAGGAGGCCATGGGCTCCTGGTAGGCGGCCAGGCGAACCACTCCGTGGTGTGGAAGCCGTTGGTCGATGCAGGCTCGACAGCGACGGAATGCGTCGGGATGGGACCGTCCGCAGCGATCGCAGTAGACGGTCGGACAGTCCGGCTGCCAGTACAGGCGATCGAGGTGGTGCTCCGGGGGGAGCCGTTCGTGGCCCAGCAATCCGCCCTCGAACTCCTCGAGTACCCCGCGTACGGCGGTCCCGAGAGATCTGACTCCGGTGTCCGGCATGCGTCCCTGATACACCGATCCGGGTGGACGGCTGGTTGATGATGCGGAAAGGCCGATACACGGGATCCGGCGAACCCGATCCGACGAACGACGTACCAAGGGCGAGGATCAATGGAGTGATCCGGCCCCGCTCGGGGCAGATGGAATCGCGCGGCGGCGTTTGGAGAAACCCGCCGCGCGCATCCACTTGCTACGGAGGCCCGCCATGAGAATCAATCGCAGCCCGTACATAGACTCGATTCGCGACCAGGTGAAGGACACCCGTGGAGGGATCCGCCTCCGTGGGCGGTCCGAGGCGGAGTTGATCGAGCTGATCGTCGACGGAGAAGGCCCGGGCTCCCTCAAGCACGACCTCCAGAAGGCGTCGATCCGGGACGAGGACGGCCCGGGACCCTCGCGGGATGATGACGAACTGTCCTGGGGGCAGGTCCGCCGCTCGACGGACGAACGCGCGGAATGAACCGCGGTCCAGCGGTTCCGACCGGGAAGGGCGTCAGTCGGCGGCCATCTTCCGGAGCACCGTCTGCAGGATCCCGCCGTTGCGGTAGTAGTCGACTTCGACCGGGGTGTCGATCCGGGCCCGCGCCTGGAAGGTCGTGCAGGCACCGTCCTCGGCGGTCGCCCTGACCTCCACCATCTGGAGCGGTTCGACCTCCCGGGGGAGATCGATGTCGAAGACCTCCCGGCCGGTCAGGCCGAGGCTGGCCGCATCCTCGCCGTCCGGGAACTCGAGGGGAAGCACGCCCATGAAGACCAGGTTCGACCGGTGGATGCGCTCGAAGCTGCGGGCAATGACCGCCTTGACCCCCAGCAGGTTCGTTCCCTTCGCGGCCCAGTCACGACTGGAGCCCATCCCGTAGTCGATGCCCGCGAGCACCACGAGGGGCGTTCCCTGCTCGAGGTAGTTCATCGCCGCCTCGTAGATGAACTTGACCTGCCCGTCGGTGAAGTCGGTGGTGTAGCCGCCCTCGGTGCCGGGCGCGAGCAGGTTGCGGATGCGGATGTTGGCGAAGGTGCCCCGGGTCATCACGCGATCGTTCCCACGCCGGGAACCGAAGCTGTTGAACATCGAGACCGGGACCTCGTTGGCGATGAGGTACTCGCCCGCGGGGGAGTCCGGCTTGATCGCACCGGCCGGTGAGATGTGATCGGTGGTGACGGAGTCGCCCAGCAGGGCCAGGCAGCGGGCGGACCGGATCGGCTCGATCTCCCCGACCTCGAGGGTCATGCCGGAGAAGAAGGGCGGGTCCTGGACGTAGGTGCTCTTCTCGTCCCATTGGTACATCTCGCCGGTGGAGGTGGAGATCGCCTGCCACTCCTCGCTGCCGGTGAACACGTCCGCGTACTGCTTCTGGAACTGCTCGCGAGTGAGGCATCCCGTCACGGTCTCGGCGACCTCCTTGTCGGAAGGCCAGATGTCCCTGAGGAAGACGTCGTTCCCGTCCCGGTCCTGGCCGAGGGGATCGACCTGGAGGTCGATGTCGACGGTCCCCGCGATCGCGTAGGCGACCACCAGCGGCGGCGAGGCCAGGTAGTTCGCCTTGATGTCCGCATGGATCCGTCCCTCGAAGTTCCGATTGCCGCTGAGCACGCTGGTCGCCACGAGGTCGTTTTCCCGGATGGCGGCGGAGATCTGCTCGGGCAGCGGACCGGAGTTGCCGATGCAGGTCGTGCAGCCGTAACCCACCAGGTGGAACCCGCATTCCTCCAGTGCGGGCATGAGCCCGGCCTTCTCGAGGTAGTCGGTGACCACGGTGGAACCGGGCGCGAGGGAGGTCTTCACCCATGGCTTCCGGGTCAGGCCGCGCTGGACCGCGTTCCTCGCCAGGAGCCCCGCTCCCACCATCACGCTGGGGTTGCTGGTATTGGTGCAGGAAGTGATCGCCGCCACCACCACGTCCCCATCACGCAGCTCGAATTCACTGCCGTCGTAGCTGACCGCAGTAGCCGGCGGGGCGTCGATGACGGAGACCCCGGGGCCATCGTTCCCGTTTCCTCCGTCGCCCATCCACCGGTCGACCCGGTTGATCCCGTCGGCCCCGGTGCGACCGAAGCTGTCGGCGAGCACCCGGTGCCACTCCCCCTGCATCGAGGAGAGCACCACCCGGTCCTGGGGGCGCTTGGGTCCGGCCATGGCGGGCTCGATGGTGCCCATGTCCAGCTCGACGACCGCCGAGAAGACCGGGTCGCGTCCTGACTCCCGCCACATGCCCTGGGCCTGGCAGTAGAGCCGGACGGTCTCGATGAGCCCTTCTCCTCGGCCGCTGAGTCGCATGTATTCCAGGGTCCGGTCGTCGACCGGGAAGAAGCCGCAGGTGGCGCCGTACTCGGGGGCCATGTTGGCGATGGTCGCCCGGGTGGCCAGCGGGATGTTGGCCAGCCCGTCCCCGAAGAACTCCACGAACTTGCCGACCACGCCGTGCTGCCGGAGGACCTCGGTGATCCTGAGGACCAGGTCCGTGGCGGTCGTTCCCTCCGGGGGCGTGCCGGTGAGCCGCATGCCCACGACTTCCGGAATCAGCATGTAGATGGGCTGCCCGAGCATCACCGCCTCGGCCTCGATGCCGCCGACGCCCCAGCCGAGCACCCCGAGTCCGTTGATCATGGTGGTGTGGCTGTCGGTGCCCACCAGGGAGTCCGGGAACAGGACCCCGTCGCGTTCCCAGACGGTCTTGGCGAGGTACTCGAGGTTCACCTGGTGGACGATCCCGGTCGCGGGGGGAACCACTCGGAAGTTGTCGAAGGCCTGCTGGCCCCACTTCAGGAATTCGTAGCGCTCGCGGTTCCTCGCGAACTCCTTCTCGGCGTTCACGGTCAGGGCCACCCCGGAGTTGTACTCGTCGACCTGCACGGAATGGTCGATGACGAGGTCGCAGGGCACGAGGGGGTTGACCCGACGGGGGTCCCCGCCCAGATCCCGCATGGCGTTGCGCATGGCGGCGAGGTCGACCACGCAGGGCACGCCGGTGAAGTCCTGCAGCACCACCCGCCCCGGGGTGAAGGCGATCTCCCTCGGCACCGAGGCCCCGACGCTCTCCATCAGGAAGCGCACGTGCTCCTCGGTGACCACCTTCCCGTCGCAGTTGCGAAGGCAGCTCTCCAGGAGGACCTTGATCGTCATCGGGAGGGCATGCAGGTCACCCATCGATTCCAGGGCATCGAGGCGGTAGATCGCCTTCTCGCCCTCCGGGGTCTGGAGGGTGGATCGTGCAGTGAAGGGGTCGTGCTGGCTCGTCATCATGGCTCCGATCGGGACCGCCGAGGCGTCGGCGGGGAGACCGATTATAGGCGGTGGCCGGCACCTTGGAACGCCTGACTCACTGCTCGCGACTGATCAGCCGGGTCCGGGCCTTCGGGGCGGCCACGAAGTGATCGGAGGGTACGCTGCTGGTCACGAACACGCCGCCGGCGACTTCGGTTCGTGCACCGATAACGGTATCACCGCCGAGGATCGTCGCTCCCGCGTAGACGACCACGTCGTCCTCCAGGGTCGGGTGCCGATGCAGTCCCTTGGTGACCCGGCCCTGGTCGTCCTTCGGGAAGCTCCGCGCGCCGAGGGTGACCCCCTGGTAGATCTTGCAGCGGTCCCCGATGTGGACGGTCTCACCGATGACGACCCCGGTGCCATGGTCGATGAAGAACGACTTGCCGATGGTGGCACCGGGATGGATGTCGATGCCGGTCTCGCGATGGACGGCCTCGCACAGCATGCGAGGCAGGACCGGCACCTGGAGCTGGAACAGCTCGTGGGCGAGCCGGAAGACGGACAGCGCCCTGACCGAGGGATAGCAGAGGATGATCTCGTCGAGATGCCGGGCGGCGGGATCACCGTCAAACGCCGCCTGCACGTCCAGCGCCAGGAGCTCGCGGACCCGGGGGATGGTCTTCAGGAATGCGGAGGTGGCCGCCTCGGCCTTCTCGATGCAGGCGGCCTCGAGACCCGGGTCGATCAGCTGGGGATCACCCACCTCCCCGTCGGCCCGCCAGTAGCGGAACGCCGCCTCGCACTCGGAAAGCAGGAGCCGGGTGACCTCGCCGGTGAGCTGGGCGACGTGGTCCTCCACCTGCTCCTCGGTGGCGAGCACGGGGCCGATGAACCCGGGGAAGAGCAGCTGGCGGAGATAGCCGATCAGGGAGGAGATCTGCCGGTCGGAAGGGGAAACCACCTTGCCGGTGCGAGCGATGGCGGGGTGCGAGCGGATCGAGCTGAGGAGCTCCGACATCAGTTGGGCATGCGTGGTCAATCGCTTACGCCTTCAATGGAGGGGGGACGGGTCCGACGACTCTGGGTTCTAATCGGCGATACGCCCGGGGCGACGGGAGAAAAGCCGGGGAGGGGCCCGAGAGGGGAATCAGGTCCGCCGGAGCGTGTCGCGACGGGATCAGGCGTCGCGGTCCCCGCGGTCGCGGCCCCCGCGACCCCCGCGACCTTCACGATCTCCGCGACCACCACGCTCGCCGCGTTCACCGCGTTCGCCGCGGTCGCTTCCCCACTCACCACGTCGACCGCGTCGACCGGGGAGCTCCTCGAGCTGCTCGGGGGTGAGCACCGCGGAGAGTCGCTCGTAGTAGACGGAGTCCAGTTCGCCGCGCTTCTCGTAGGCGGTGCGGACGGGGTCGTCGTTCGACCAGCGGCCACCCATCATGAAGTTCCCTTGCAGGAATCCGTTGATCCGGTCCACCTCGGCCAGCTGTCGCTTGGGTTCCTCCTTGCGAAGGACGACGAGGATCCGGTCGTTCTGAGCCGCGAGCTCGGAAAGGTATGCGACCTGGAGGTCCAGGACCGCGGCCATGACGTCGTCGTCGAGCTCCATGCGGGCAGCCGCCTCGAAGGCGCGGGTGACGCGGGTGGGACCGTACACCTCCTCGTAGGCCTCCTGCATCATCGACTGCTTGAGCGCCGCGGACGCGGCGGGATCGCCGTCCGCGAGTTCAGCGGCGAACATCTCGATGTATCGCTCGTTGACGTCGCGCACCGACTTGCGATAGGAGACCTGCCGCTCGACGATCTGCTTGGCCCGGTCGACGTCCTGGTCCTCGAGCGCCTCGTAGAGCTTGGGGGCGGAGGTCTCGAGGTAGCCGTCGCGCGAGGTCAGGGCCTCGTGGAGGGCGAGCTCGTACTCGTCGAACATCGGCTCGATCCGCGCCATCGACTCGGGGCTCATCCCCTCCTCGTCGATGATCAGGAAGAGATTGGCGTTCTCGCCGGAAAGTCGCGCCCTGGGCAGGCTCTTCTCCCTGACCAGGAAGCGGTTGAACGCCGGCCACATGGCGAGTTGGTCCTCGGAGAGCTGGGCCTTGAAGTCGTTGATGAACCGGTCGCGCATCTGGGCCTTCTCGACCATCCAGCCCCTGAAGAGCTCGAAGAGGGCGCTCGCGGCGGGATTGCCCTGCTGCGTGAGTCCCTGCTCGGCCCGCTCGCTCTCGATTTCCATCTGGACCTGCTCCATCCGGGCGCGGATGAAGTCCCGCCGCTCGGCATCGCTGATCTCACCGCCCTGCTCCGCGGCCCGCTGGGAGAGTTCCTCGCGGATCTCCCGCCACGCCTGGCCCATGCGGTCCTGCATGTTCCCGGGCATCATCTGCTGGAACATCTCGCGGCCCAGGGTGCGCATGGAGTCCTGGACCTCGTCGGAACGTCCCTCGTAGTCGAGTTCGTAGTCCTCGAAGATCGTCTCGAGGATGATCTCCTGGGTGTCGTCGAGCTGGAGCTGGGTCACGAAGATCGGGATGTCGCGTCGCATGAAGTCGGGCTCGAGCTGCTCGCGGATCTGCTGCATGCCGGGGCCACCGCCCCAGCCACCTCGGCGACCACCACCGCGCCCGCCACGGCCCTCGCCTCGTCGTCCTTCCCCACCGCGTTCCCCGCGTCCACCATCCCGGCCCTCGCCTCGCTCGCCTCGCGGCGGACCCTGCTGGGCGGAGGCCTCCTGGGTCAGGCTCAGGTCCTCGGTGAGCACACCTTCGGACAGTCCGACGAATCCGACGGTCGCCGCAAGCACGAGGAAGGGGTTGCGTGCGGGGGTCAACGCTTTGAAGCAGGAAGTGTGGAACACGTGAGACTCCTTTGATGAGTGCAGGCGACGCTGCGCGTGAGGCCGAAATCGAGTCGACTCGGCCTGTCCGGGCCCGGATGAACGGGACTAGCCTAGCTGATCGCGAAAAGGGAATGACGCCCGTCCTCGCAGCACAACGACAATGGTGGGTAAATATTGGGTTTTATGGACCGGAAGCCGGGAAAAACACTGATTTCCCGGCCTGCGGCGGACCGGAGATCCACTCCACCCCACCCCAGGGCGTCACCTGCAGCATCCTGCTCGGCCAGTGCCCGCCATCGAGAAGCATGGTCAGCGTGGCGTCGTCCTCTCCGTTGGCTGGAGGGTCCACGGGCGGCGCGGCGGACACCAGCTGCAACACCGCGCCTCCGACCATGCTCGAGGGGTCCCCGAGGTCCGCGGTGATGAGTTTCAGGAGCGGGTGATCCGCCGGGGGGATCCGCGTACGCGGCCTCGGGGACCTCGAGAGTCGGAACGGCCCGGCCGCCACCTCCACGTCGACCACGTGCGTGATCGCACCACCAGTCGGATCGCCGAGGGCCTCGTGGACCCCGAGCAGCTCGTGAGGCAGGAACTGATCGCGAGGTCCGAGGTCGATCGGGCCCTCCGTCAAGGATCGCCCGTCGAGGGTCACCTGAAGCGACCCACCACGAGCATCCGTCCACAGTCGGAAGGTGCGATCCTGGATCCGGCGGGTGCACTCGACCGCCCCCGACGGCCAGCGTACGCAGGCATCGAGCGACTGGGGGATGGGCGCGGCGATCCGTTCGGCGACGCGGACCGTCACCCCGCCGTCGGGTTCATCCCAGTGGGCGACCCGAACGTATCCTCGGGGCAGGCCAGCGATCACCACGTGGTAGAGGTGCTCGGAGGCGGGGTCCGCGGGCCAGTCGAGGAGGTCGGAGCCCGGGGGATCCAGTTCGTTGAACGCGGCGAGCTCCTCCATCAGCACCAACCGCTCGGTCTTGAGGACCACGGTGCTTCCTTGGAGGATGGCGTGCGGGTCGGAGAGCGCCTCGGGGAGGTCCCAAGGATTCGCCTCCAGAAGCAGGAAACGCGCCTCGGCACCCCTTGAGAAGGGATCCTCGCCAGCCTGCCCGAGGCACCCGAGGAGGCGACGGACCTCGACCGGGTCGGTGGGCAGCGTCGCCTCGAGCAGGTGGTCGATCCGACCTCCCCCCGATGCCGGATCGGGGGTCGGGGCGTCGGGGGGAGCGACCACGATGTCGGGAACCGCCCGCTCGTCCAGGCGGACACGGGACTCGAGGGCCCCGGGATCGGTGCCTCCGGGGGGGAGCTCGACGCGACCGATCCCGAGGACCGCGGCGTGGACGAGTCCGGAAGAGGAGATCCCGGGCTCGAGGATCCGGATGGTCGGTGCCGGCAGCAATCGCAGGTCGGGCCGGCGGACGATGTATTCGCCAGGAAGCATCCGGACATCCAGGTCCTCCCCGATGCGATCGATGACGTCGTCGACGATCAGGACATCGACGGGGGTCGATTCGTGAACCCCCTGACTGCCGGGGCGAAGCAGGCGAACGGACCTGACCAGGACGCGTTCGGGCGCAGCGACCTCCGAGTCGGGCAACGCGGCGGCGGGTGGATCCGGCCGGGGACCGGCCGGGATGAACGTCGGTGCGGTCGGGACGGATGTTCCCGAAGCAAGCAGCCCGAGCGTGATCAAGGTTGGTGCGAGCACGGTGCGAGCTCCCTGCAGGCGTCGTTCGAGGATGCGAAGGAACGCAGGCGACAGGCGGTACGAGGGAGGGTAGGCAAAAATAAAAATTCGCTCGCAGGCCGACGTCTCCTCCGTCGTCAGCCAACAAGCGAACGTCGCTAACGTAGCAGGACCGACCGCGAGTTCAAAGACATCATTTGCAATGGTTTGAAAGGAAGAGCTGACCCGGCCTGCAAAGTCCGATAATGTTCATTCAAGGCCAGGGAATCCCACGTCCGGCCCCCAGGATCGGGCTCAGGAGACGGCGGATGGATCCGCGGTGCGGGCCAGCCAGGCCAGGTCCGCGATGTCCTGGTCGGGGGAGAACCCCTCCACCGTCTGTTCCAGGAGTTCCCGGATCCGACCGACGTTCGAGCCCCGGCACGCCTCCTCCAGCTCGACGAGTCGGGCCTCGAGTTCCGTCCAGGGGAGTTCCGACTCGTTGGCTCGCATGATCATGGGGTGTTCGGTGGACATCGGGTCGTCGCCGATCAGGAGTTCCTCGTAGAGCTTCTCCCCGGGGCGCAGGCCGGTGTAGCGGATCTCGATGTCCCCGCGACGCCGTGCGTCGGTTCGTTCCGTGAGGCCCGCGAGCCGGATCATGAGACGCGCGAGGTCGGCGATCCTGACCGCATCCCCCATGTCGAGCAGGAACACGTCCCCCCCGGTTCCCATGGACCCGGCCTGGATCACCAGCCCCGCGGCCTCGGGGATGGTCATGAAGTACCTGATGACCTCGGGGTGGGTGACGGTGATGGGGCCGCCGGACTCGATCTGCTCCTTGAAGCGAGGGACCACCGAACCGGAGGAGTCCAGGACGTTCCCGAACCTGACCATGCAGAACCGGGTGGACGAGCCGTGGGTGTGAAGGGCCTGCAGGACCAGTTCCGCGAGACGTTTCGAGGCTCCCATCACGTTCGTCGGCCGGACCGCCTTGTCCGTGGAGACCAGCACGAAGGACGACACGCCATGGTCGATCGCCGCCTGGGCGACCACGTGGGTGGCGATGGCGTTGTTCATGATCCCGGAGGCGACGTTGTACTCGACCAGCGGGACGTGCTTGTAGGCGGCCGCGTGGTACACGGTGTCGATGTCGAAGTCCGCCATCACCGTGGACACGTGGGAGCGGTCCCCGGCGGATCCCAGGATCGGGAGGACCTCTGGGGAATGCGCGAGGTCGTCGAGGCCGGCGAGCAGCTCCTGGTGTATGGAATAGAGGGCGAATTCCGACCGCTCGAGGAGGATCAGCTTCTCGGGGGCGAGCCTGACGATCTGGCGGCAGAGTTCGGAACCGATCGATCCGCCGGCCCCGGTCACCAGCACCACCTTGCCGCGGATGCAGCGGTCCAGGAGGTCCTGGCGGGGATCCACCGGGTCCCGTCCGAGCAGGTCCTCGATCGCGATGGGACGGATCGCATCGACCACCGCCTCGCCCTCCACGATCTCCTCCAGGCTGGGAACGGTCCGGACCTTGACGGGCAGCATCTGGAGGCGCTCGATGATCTCCCGGCGCTCGTTGCGGCTGCTCGAGGGGATGGCGAGGAAGATGTCCCGACACCGATGGCGGAGCACCAGCCGGCGGATGTCGGCGGGATCGTGCACGCTCGTGCCGTTGATCATCATCTTCCACCGGCCGGGGTCGTCGTCGACGAACCCCACCACCCGGAACTGACCGGCATCGACCAGGGCCGACTGCAGCTGCGCGCCCGCGTCGCCGGCGCCGTAGATGACCACCGGCCGTGCACCGCCCCGGGTGCCGATCCGGAACCACCCACGCGCCAGCACCCGGATCCCCCCCACCCCGACGATGGCCAGGAACCAGTACATGATCGAGGCCGCCCGGGAGAACTCCGTGGCCTGCTGGGCGAGCAGCACCAGCAGCGGCATGAACAGCGCGGAGATCGTCACCCCGTAGAGCAGCGCGAGCGTGAACTGGGTGCCGAGGTGCCGGATGACGCCCCGGTACAGGCGGACCAGGTGGAACACGGGGAGGGTCACCGCGGGCATCACCGGCAGCAACCACCAGCGCGAGGCGAGCATCTCCGGCCAGGGGTCCGCGAGGCGGAGCGCGAAGGCACCCCAGACCGACAACGCGATCAACATCGCATCGACGAACATGGCCAGAAGGAGCTTCTGGGACCGGGGAAGGTGTGCCAGCAGGTCGCGCAGCATCCGGGCAGTGTAGCACTCGGGCCATGCGGAACCGATCGCCCGGGCAGGACCCGGTTCAGGTGCGCACGCGGGCGGGGACCCCCACCGCGCAGCAGGCATCCGGCAGGTCCGCGACCACGGCCGCCCCGCCGCCCACCACCACGTCCTTGCCGATCGTGACCTCGTGGTTCACGCTGGCGCCGATCCCGATCCACGTTCGATCGCCGACCCGGACCCCGCCGCCGAGGTTCGCGCCCGGCGAGACGTGCACCGCATCGCCGAGGCAGCAGTCGTGGTCGATGGTCGAGGCGGTGTTGACCAGGCAGCAGCGTCCCGTGATCGAGCCGATGTTGACCACGGCCTGCGGCATGATGACGGTCCCGGGACCGAGCAGGCAGCGCGGGCTGATCGAGGCGGTCGGTGCCACGATGGTCGCGGGTTCGAGATCGCATTCGAGGACCCGGTCGAACCACCGCTCCCGGAGCGCGTTGTCGCCGAAGGCGACCACCGCGGCGTCGAAGGCGGGGGCATGCTGCGGCAGTTCCGCGCAGGGGCCAAGCACCTCCCACTGATCGCGGACCGGGGAGTCCCCGGGGTGGTCGTCGAGGAACGCGATGTGGTGCCAGTCACCGATGATCGAGGCGATGTCCGCCACCACCCGGCCGTTGCCGCCTGCACCAAGGACGAGAAGCCTGCTCATTTCTGGATCGTCCCCTTGAAACGGGTCATCGTCGCGCATCCGGGCTCGCGGGTCTCCTGGGTCCTCAGGACCTGGCCGAGGGTCATGAACAGGATCCGGACGTCCAGGAGCAGGCTTCGGTTGTCCACGTACCAGACGTCGAGTTCGAAGCGGCGTTCCCAGCTGAGGGCGTTCCGGCCCTGCACCTGCGCCCAGCCCGTGATCCCGGGACGGACCTCGTGACGGCGGGCCTGCTCGGGATCGTACAGCGGCAGGTATTCGGTGAGCAGCGGCCTCGGCCCGACGAGGCTCATCCGCCCCAGCAGGACGTCCCACAGCTCGGGCAGTTCGTCGAGGCTCGTGGACCGGAGGAACCTCCCGAAGGCGTCGAGTCGCTGGGCGTCCGGAAGCAGTCGCCCGTCGGCGTCGCGCGCATCGCTCATGGAACGGAACTTGTGCAGGTGGAACGCCCGGCCGTGGAGCCCGGGGCGCTCCTGGGTGAAGAGCACCGGTCGACCGAGGCGCAGTGCGACCACCACCGCGATCAGCACCAGGACCGGAGCCAGCAGGGCGAGCAGCAGCGTACTTGCGACCACATCGAAGAGACGCTTCATGGGCGCAGTGTATAGAGAGAGGCGGGTCAGAGGTCGAGGGCGTCCAGAATGTCCCGGGCGACGACGTCCGCATCGAACCGGGTCTCGGCCAGTCGACGGCTTTCCCGGCCCATCCGTCCACGGAGACCCGCATCCCGGGACAGCGCGATCATCGCCTCCGCCAGCCGCTCGGGGGAACGCGGGGGAACCAGGATGCCGTTCCCCCCGTCCGGAACCGTCTCCCGGCACCCGCGGGACTCGGTCGTGATGATGGGACGCCCGACCGCCATCGCCTCCAGGGCGCTGCGGGGCGTGCCCTCACCGTAGTAGGAAGGTAGAACGAAGGTGGTGCACTCCGCCAGCGCGGGACGAACGTCCTCGAGCTCACCCAGGTACTCGATGCAGCCGCGAGCCTCGTACTCCCGGAGCAGGCTCATGGGAACCCCCCCGCTCCCGGGATCCTCCATGCCGGCGATCCGGAGCACCGCGTCCGGACAGGCGGCCTTCACCAGCTCCGCGGCCTCGAGGTAGTCGCGGACCCCCTTCGCGACCAGCAACCTCGCGAGCATGAGGAACACCGGTCGTTCCGGGAGCTCGCGGGAGGGGAACTCCTCGAGGTCCACGCCGGACCCCGCGGTCATCACGACCTTCGAGGGATCCTCGATGATCCCCAGGCGCAGGAGGTCCGCGCGATCCTCGGGATTCTGCAGGAAGATGCGCTGGTGGTGGCGGCAGGCCCTGCGCAGCATCGACCCGGCGATGCGGGCCCGCCAGCCGCCGCCCATGAACACGCTCCCGAGCCCGGTGATCATCGCGGCGGACGGAACCCCCTCCGCGCGCGCGGCCCAGCCGCCGTAGACGTTGGGCTTCAGGGTGTAGGTGATCAGCCGATCGGGATGCAGCTCGCGGAGCATCCCGCGCAGCCTGGCGACCAGCGCGAGGTCCCGGACCGGCCGGATCCGGTTCCGGTCGAGGGGGACGGGCAGCCAGGAGACGCCGAGGCCTCGGAGCTGGTCACGGACCCGGTCGCCGTGCTCCGGGTCCGCGACCGCGACGACCTCGTGGCCGGCGGCGACCAGGGCCCGCAGGAGGGGCGCCCGGAACCGGATCAACGAGGGCGCGTAGGCACCGAAGAGCACGACGCGACTCATGATCCGACCCTCCCTTCAGCGGCAAGGTCGGTCCAGAGTCGCTGATATCGGTCAACGACGTCCCCGATTCGGTAACAAGCGCCGATGTGTTCTCGATCACGACTCCCCAGCGAGCACCGCTCTTCCGAGGAAAGATCCATCAGACGCCCGATGACCCCTGCCATGGCCTCGACATCACCCGCGGGCACGATTCGGGAAGGATCATCGAGGATCAGGGAGGCATCTCCGACCTCCGTGCTCACGCAGGGGGTTCCGCAGGCCATGGCTTCAGCCAGGACGTTGGGGAAACCCTCTCCCCAGCGCGAGGAGACCGCGAACAGGTCCAGACCGGAGTAGAGGGACGCGATTGAGGGATTCTCCGGAAGCAGATGCAGTCGATCACCCAGGCCGGAGGACGATCGAAGATCTACCGTGTCGGCCTCGACCTCGTAGCCGCGGCCGGCGATCAGGCAGTGCAGGTCGCGACCGCGTTCTGCCGCGAGGGCGACGGCGCGGGCCAGCAGACCGTGGTCCTTCATCGGATGGAAGCGCCCCACGCCCCCGACGAGCAGTGCATCGGGGCCAAGACCGAGTGTCCGGCGCAAGTCCTCGCGCGAACCCGCCAGAGGCCTGAAGGCGTCGAGATCCACGGCGTTGGGAATCACGATGTTCCGTCGGCTGCGGTATCCGATCGCTTCATGCTGGCGCAAACTCACCGATGAGTTGGAGACGATCGCCTCCACGCGCTTCGACCGGCGCGCTCCGGCCCCGATCACCAGTCGGGTCAGCCACTTCTCGCGGTGCAGTTCACTGAGGGAATGTCGGATGTTCCAGGCAAGGGGCGGTTTGCCCGGCACCGTGCCACGGACGAGGAAGGCGGCCAGATTGGAGTGGTACATCCAGGACTGGATCACGTCGGGCCGTAGACGTCGGAGCTGTCGCTTCAGGGACATCAGGATCAACGGACTGATGCTTCCGCGCGCGGCCCCCAGTGAAACGACCGGGACATCGAGACCTCTCAACCTCGGACCGACGGTCCCCTCTCCGATCAGGGAGACCACCGAAGGATCGAAGAGATTCCGGTCCATCCCCTGGATGAGGCGAAGGAGGCTCAGTTCCGCCCCTCCGACCTGGAGGTTGTTGATGACGTGTGTGATCCGGATCATGGGTTCGAAACCCTTGGGGTGGCTGAAGCCGGCGAAGGGACCCATTCCTCCCTCAACCAGCATCTCCTCGATCTGCTCGTGCCTTCTCGAAGACACCGAGCGTCATGTCGACCATGCTAGTGATTCCATAGTTCGCCTGAATGCGGTCCCGAGCAATCCGCCCGAGATGGGGTTTCCCGACGAGATCGGCCATCGCGAGAGCCAGCGCATCCACGTCACCGACCTCGACGACCGAGCCCCCGTCACCGACGATCTCCGCGGCCTCCCCGACACGCGTGACCACACAAGGGGTCTCACAGGCCATCGCTTCCGCAACGGCATTGGGAAATCCCTCTCCGTCCCGGGAGGACATGACCAGGACGTCGCACGCCGAATATGCCGATGGCATGTCCTCCTCGTGAGGTCGCCAGTGCACCTGCGGGTGGACACCGATGTCACGAGCCATCTTCTCGTACCGATCACGAAGCTCGATCGGACCGTCGCCGATGCAGACGAGATGGACATCCCTGCGCCCTGTCGCCAGCTTGCCGAATGCACGCAGAAGCGAGGGATGGTCCTTCATGGGACTCAGGCGACCGACATGGCCGATGCACTTCGTTTCCTGAGGGATGCCGTTTCGACGCTTCCAGTCGCGAGCTCCCTCAGGAACGGGAGTGAAGTGCCTGGTGTCGATCCCGTTGAACACGACCGTTTCCACCCCGCCACGGATTCCCGCCGACCGCGCCTCCTCCAGACCTGCACGGGAATTGGCGATCATCGCATCCATCCGGCCACGTCGAGCGAGCAGTCGGACCGGCAGCCTCCGCTTCCAGCTCATCCGTTCCGCGGAATTGCGAACCCCGGCCACGAACAGCGGCGCGGTCCGCATCGCTAGAGCGGACCTTGAAGCCAGCCAGTTGGGCCATTCAAGGCACGAATAGACCACGTCGGGATGGAATTCCTGCAGGTGCGGGAGTAGTTTTTTCCAGCCGTTCATGAGCTGCACCATGCGCATCGGACCTGCCTGGACACGTTCAAAGAGCACCTCCCTTCGAACACCTTCCAGCATGGCCAGGTAGTTGGGATCGCACTCACTCGACTCCATGGTTACGAAGAGGACGGAACAACCCCGATCGGCGAGCGAGCGGCCAAGCAGTGCGAACTGGCGTTCGGCACCACCAGTTCCAAGCGATCCGGTGAACAGAACGATCCTCATGACGATGGACCATTCGATTCCAGCCAGCTCTGGAACATGAGGATGTCCCAGAGGTAGGCGCCGTGATCAACGGGCCCCGACAGGTGCTGCTGCCAGGTCGAACGGACGGGGTCTGGACGGAAGAAGCCTTCCCGGACCAGCCGGTCGCGGGATAGGAGGCTTTCCGACCAGTCGCGAAGCGGGCCGCGAAGCCACTCGCCGATGGGCACCCCGAAGCCCTGCTTGGGGCGATCCCAATGCCGGGGCGGAACGTCCTCTGCAAGGATCTGTCTCAACAGCCACTTGCCTTGTCCGTTGCGATACTTCAGTTCGACGGGCAGACGCCACGCCAGCTCCACCAGACGGTGGTCCAGCAGCGGAACCCTGGCTTCCAGGCCGACGTTCATGCTCGAACGGTCGACCTTGACGAGGATGTCGTCCGGCAGGTAGCCGTGCAGGTCGGTCATCATCATCTGATGGCGGTCATCGAGTCGCGGGGAGACATCGGGAAGGACGGGTTCCTCCTCGGGCGCCAGCCCTTCGGCGAGCAGGGTCCCGGGCTGCTTCCAGTGCCCGATCATCGATCGGTAGAGATCCGATGGATCCCGGGCCACCAGAAGCAGGGACATGAGTCGGGCCTTGTCGGCGGGGTTCCGGATCCGCATGCGGGCAGGCAGGCATCGGTTCGCGAGCGTGGCCAGCGTGGCGGCCAGCTTCGGGGGGATGGCTGAAATCCCCATGGCCATCGCCTTTCTCGCCGGACGAGGAATCCCGGAGATCCTCGACCACAGACGGGTCGTCCAGGCGTATCGATCGTATCCACCGAAGAGTTCATCTCCACCATCACCCGAGAGGACGACGACCACGTCCTCACGTGCCAGACGGCTGACCAGCGCGGTCGGGATCTGGGAGGAATCCGCGAAGGGCTCGTCGAACATGCTTCCGAGCTGTGGAACGATCTCGATGGCATCAGAAGTCTCGACGTAACGCTCGGTGTGAGAGGTACCGAGGTGGTTCGCGACATCAAGTGCATGGTTCGCCTCGTTGAAGTGAGTCTCATGGAAGCCGATCGAATAGGTCCGGACCGGATTCGGGGAGACGGCGGCCATGGCTGCGACCACCAGGGAGGAATCGATCCCGCCCGAGAGGAACGCCCCGAGCGGCCGGTCCGCCACCATTCGATCCCGTACGGAGTCACGTATCACCGATCGCACCCGATCCACGGCCTCTTGCGGATCAGTGGTGACCGGTTCCTTCGAGGCATGCTCTTCAGCCGACCACCATCGAATGGTCCGGGTCTGCACCAGACCATCACGCATCCTCGCGACCATCATCGTCCCGGGTTGCAGCTTGCGGACATGCTGACGGATGCTGAGAGGGCCGGGGATGTAACCGAAGCGAAGCAGCGATGCGAGTCCGGACCGGGAAACACCACCCGCGAGTCCGGGTATCGACTCCAACGAACGAAGTTCCGATGCAAAGCCGAGGATCCGATCCCGGACCCCGACGTACAACGGCTTGATGCCGATGCGATCACGTACCAGGCAGAGTGCCTGTTCCTGGTGGTCCCAGAGCCCGAATGCGAACATACCGACCGCACGCGACACCGCCTCCTCGATGCCGAGGCAGGCGATCAACTCGCAAAGGACCTCGGTATCCGAGTGGCCGTGGAGCCGGAGGTCGGAAGGCAGTTCCCGTGCGAGATCCCGGGAGTTGTAGATCTCTCCGTTGAAGACGATGGTCCAACGTCCGCAGCGACTGGTCATCGGCTGGTGCCCCGCCTCGGAGGTGTCGATGATCGATAAGCGGCGATGTCCGAGGGCGACAGGCAGTTCCATGGGGGCGAAGACCCCGCGGTCGTCGGGACCACGATGATCGAGGGTGTCGGCCATCTCGGCGCAGAGGGCCGAACGTCGATCATGACCCCAGTCACCACCCAGGATGCCGGCGATACCACACATCAGTCCGATTGCTCCTGGTCAGCGGGCATGAAGGTGCATTGATGATGACGGGTGGGGGGTTTGAACGACGGGATTCTGCAGGCACCGGGTACGTATTCTAATCTGTGCTTTGGATCTCAGGAAACCGAAGCGGCCGGACGGCCGGTCACCGAAGACTCCGACCCCAACAGTCCAAGAGCCCACTCGCACGCCATCACGAAATTGTCTGCTTCTTCGGATGCATTGGCGTACTCGGTGTCCTCACCCAGGTCGACCAGGGTGGAACGTCGGGTACACGCAAAATAAGCAGCAACGCTGTCTGAGATCGCCTTTTCATCGGGCTTGAAGTTCTCGAGATAATTCTCGATCAAGTGCCCCATGTCGGGTCCGACTTCAAGGCCAAGCACGTTGGGGAAGTGCCTGAAGAATACATCCCCGAAGGCGATTACCGGTTTGCCCAGGGCGAAGGCCTCCCATCCTGCGGTCCCGGTGATGACGGCGACGCCCCGCGAGTTGCGGATGAGGTCGAAGGTGCTGACCCGAGGCGGGACGAATCGAACGTTGTAGAACCGCTCCAGCGACTTGTAGAAGGCGTACGGTCGACGCCCCAGCATCGGCTCATGCTCCTTCACCATCAACTGATAGCCGGTGGGCAAGTACGCCGCCAGGTTCCGGATGAGATCGAGCTGGGACTCATACCGATAGCCATAGACCATTGTGCTGATTTCCGGGGTGTAGTGGAGGGGAAAGTAGATGAACTTGCCATTGAGATCAGGACTCGTCCGGAACAGCTTCCTTCTGCGTTGAATGACGGATCGGATATCCGGAACGATGACCTGTTTGATGAATTCCAATCCTGGCATTCTGACATAACCTGCACTTCGGTCGTACTTGCGCATCGCAGGGTTCTGACGTAGCGGCTTGAGGATGCGCTTTGCCGCGAGCGAGGTATAGAGCGGGATCTGCTTGGCCGGATGGAACTTGAGCCCCTTGTGGTTAGTCGACCAGATGGGACGTTCCGGACGTGAACGGAATGCATCAATCCAGTCCACCGCTTCACGGCGGGAATCAGCCAGATCCGTGCTCAGGTTCTCGTCACGGCTGAATGCTTCGTATGCTGACTTCCAGCCAAGGAGTTCACCGGGTACCTGCCCATCGAATTCAAGGCGGTTTGAGATCCTCGCGTTCGCGGGACGCAGAAACTTGTGGCCGAGGGATCGGGACGCCATCTGGATGATGCAACCGAGTTGGGTGACGTTTTCGCCGCGTATAAAATGGTAACGCCGGCCGATGAGCAGCGACTTAACGAATCGAAGTGTAATTAGATGCCTTCGTATGGCCTTGGACCAGTCGCTCTCGATTCGAAGATACCGGTCGAAATAGTGAAAAGGATTGACTGACGTCAGTTGGAGAGCCGAAAGTATAGAATCAGTCTCGCCAAGAATCTCTTGATCACTAACGTGCTCAAGGGTTGGAAGATTGGCCAGGTGGAAGTCGGGCAAAGAATGCATTCGACTTGCCGTACCAGGCTTCAATCTACCCGCGAACTCAACGCTCTGGCCACTTGTGGACACGACCTCGATCGGACGGTCGAAGTACTCTTTCATCCGTTCCGTGATCGGAACATCCCCCTCAACACCAACATTGGTTAGGATTGGCAGTTGATCTGGGGTCGGTTCAGAAGTCATGACGGAAGATACTCCGAATGATTCTGAACCCCTCTGCCGCATTACGTCCAGCTGAATTACCCAGAACCCTTGCTTCGGACACGACAGCTTGCAGGAATCTTGTATCTAGCAGGCTCCTCATTTCACCAGCGTATGCAGCGTCGGAAGTCAAGTCAATCTCACTCCGGAACGTCTCCGGGGAGCTGGACTGATCATGTTCGCGAACGACGATCCCTAGATGCAAGCGATCGACAAAGTTCGTACCCAACGCACGGTAAACCAACAGCTCTTCGCCCTCCTGGGGTGATTCCAGATGCCCTGACCATTAAGGCTTGACCTGCGACTCTCTGGCGAGGGACGCAGATCGTCGTTTGTTCATTGATCCACATGAAGTAGTTCATCGGGAATCTCCATCTTTCGTCTAAGG
>PKCS01000022.1 GCA_002862305.1 Phycisphaerae bacterium
GAACAGGTGGCCTCGACCTCCGGGAGCAGGTGGCTGGAGAGCAGCACCGTCCGATCACCGGCCATGCTCCGGAGCAGCTCCCGGAAGGCGACCTGCTGGACGGGATCAAGCCCCACGGTGGGCTCGTCCAGGACCAGCAGCGGCGGATCCGCGACGAGGGCGGCGGCCAGGCCGGTACGCTGTCGGAAGCCACGGCTGAGGGTGCCGATCAGCCGCCGGCGGTCCTCGAGCAGTCCGCAGGAGGACAGGGCCCGCTGGATCCCGTCGTTGAGGGCCGCTCCGCGGAGGCCGTGCAGTCGTCCCCGGAAGGCGAGGTACTCCTCCACCCTGAGCTCGGGGTAGAGGGCGTTGGACTCGGGGAGGTAGCCGACCTGGCGGCGGACCCCCGCCGGGTCATGGTTGACGTCGACGCCCCCGACGGACAGCGAACCGGACTCCGGGGGGGCCAGTCCGGCGATCATGCGGATCGTGGAGCTCTTCCCCGCCCCGTTGGGACCGAGAAAACCACAGACCACTCCGCTGGGGACCACGAAGGACAGTCCGTCGACCGCGACGTTCGAGCCGTAGGTTCTGGTGAGTCCGGTTGCGTTGATCATCGAGCCGTGCACCTGGAGTGATGGAAGAGCCAGACGAAGTCTAGCACCGGTGGGGATTGGCTGTTGCTTGGGGACTGACCCTAGAACTACACTGGAAGGGAGGTCACGGACATGGCAGACCAGCACCCGAGAATCCTCCTCATCGGCACCGACCTCGAACAGGCCCAGCGTGATCGTCTCGAGGAGTACTTCGAGATCGTGGAGGTCAGTCGCGCGGACCAGGCCATCGAGGAGCTGCTGCACGACCAGCAGGGAGCCCTGGCGTTCGGACCGGGATCGGTCCCGGGCAGCGACCGGGTTCGCGAGCTGCAGGTCCGCGTGGACGAGGTCGACCAGGTCGGGGGGGAACTGCTCGAGCTGGATGCCGAGCGGATCTCCCCGCTCGATCTCGCACAGCGACTGCATCTGCTCGAGGAACGGGTGTCCAGCGGCCTGCTCCAGCTGTTCGGGTGGCGGCACTTCGAGGTCCGGCTCCTCGACCGCGAGACGCGCAAGCTTGAGCTGGTGATCTCCAAGGGGATCTCCCCGCTGCCGGTCGGCCACGTGATCCACGCCGAACTCGAGCACAACGGCATCTCCGGACTCGTCGCGGCGAGCGGTCGCAGCTACATCTGCCGGGACAGTCGGGGGGACCGGACCTACGTCCACGGCATGGAGGGTGGTCGCAGCAGCCTGACGATACCCCTCCGACTCCATGACCGGGTGATCGGGATCCTCAACGTGGAGAGCCCGGATCCGGATCGCTTCAACGACGAGGATCGGCTGCTTCTCGAGCTCTACGGTCGATACGCGGCGATGGCGGTCAACATCCTGGACATGCTCATCGTGGAGCGCTACACGACCAACATGCAGCTGTCGAGCAACGTGCTCTCCGAGCTCGAGTCACCCATCCACCGGATCGAGCAGGAGGCCCGGGAGATGATCCAGGAACACGACACCGATCCGGTGCTGGTGTCGCACCTCGAGAGCATCACCGAGTCCCTGGCGGCCATGCGGGCGCGGATACAGAGCTGCACCTCGGGACCGCAGACCATCCTCGGCGCGGAGGACGTCATGCACCAGGAGCAGCTGGAACCGATCCTGGCGGGACGTCGGGTGCTGGTCGCGGACGACCAGGCGGAGGTCCGGCAGACCATCAGGGCGGTGCTGGAACAGCGGGGATGCGAGGTGGTGGTCAGCCCGAGCGGCACGGATGCGATCGAACGCATCGGGCTCGAGGCGGAGTCCGGAACCCGGTTCGACCTCGTCATCTCGGACGTCCGGATGCCGGACCGCAACGGATACGAGGTCTTCAGGTCCGCGAAGGACCACGACTCGGAGGTGCCGGTCATCCTGATGACCGCGTTCGGCTACGACCCCCACCACTCCATCGTGCGCTCGAGCCAGGAGGGGCTGCACTGCTTCCTCTTCAAGCCGTTCCAGGCCGAGCAGCTCCTGGAGGAGATCTACAAGGCCCTGGTGCTCGACGCCCCCGGGGAGTGACCGCCGGGTGCCACCCACCACCGGGTTCAGGACGTTCTTCGAGCGAACAGCATCCTCGGCAGGTCCTCGTGATCGGGTTCGATCCCCAGCTCGTCGTACGCCCCGAGCCGGCGGGCCTCCTCGAGGACCTGGTCGGCCGAGGCGGTCGCCAGCTCGACCAGCAGCAGTCCACCGGGCGCCAGCCAGTCCGGGGCCGAGTGGAGGATGGGACGGACGAACTGCAGCCCGTCTGCACCGCCACGAAGCGCGCGGGCCGGCTCGTAGTCCCTGACGTTCCGGTCGAGCGCCTCGTACTCGGCGTCGCTGACGTAGGGCGGGTTGGCGCAGATCACGTCGAAGGTCCCCCGTTCGGAATCGGCCAGCGGGTCGAACAGGGAGCCCTCCCGGAACTCGATGAACCCCTCAACCCCGTGGGTCCCGGCGTTCCGGGCGGCCAGGCGGAGGATCTCGGGATCGATGTCCGTGGCGACCATCCTCAGCTCGCCGTGGCGATCGGTCGGGGTGGACGACTCGACGACCTCGGCCGGCCGGGATGACGAGGGACCCCGCTGGTTCAGGTCGAGGTCGAAGACCACGTCCTCGTCGGATCCGGAAGCAGGGTCCGGTGGTGGGTCCGTCGGGGGGGGCGCGGATCGCTGGGAGATCGGGCCGCGACGCGTGGAGTCGAGCAGGGCCAGCAGGCTGATCCCGATGCAGCCGGTGCCGGTGCACAGGTCCAGCAGCGTCCACTCCCGATCGAGTCCCCGATCCCTCAGCTCACCGAAGGCGCGATCGACCAGGAGCTCCGAGGAGGGCCTGGGGATCAGGGTCACCGGCGAGACCTCGAACTCGCGGCCGTGGAACGGCCAGCTTCCCACGAGGTACTGGACCGGTTCGTGGGCGCCGGCGCGGGCGACCAGCGCTCTCAGGGTGGCCAGCTGCTCGGCGGTGGGTTCGTGGTCCGGGGTCATGTACAGCCGGAGGCGATCGCAGTCCAGGACGTGGGCGAGCAGGAGCTCCGCGCAGACCCGGGGGGAATCGACGTCCCGGTCCCCCAGGTAGTTGCGGATCCAGTCCAGGAGCCGGCGCACGGTCCAGGGCGCTTCACGGGTGGTCGAGGGGGGTTCTGGCTGCGATGAAGGGGGCATGGACCGGAGATCCTAGCACCTCAGACGGGTGGGACCCCAGCCCGTTATCATGCGCAGTCCGCGAAATGTCCCAACCCGAGGAACCACAGGACCCGTGATGAAGCACCTGGAACATGCAGAGAGGGAGGCCCGCACGTCGGGGGTGTTCGGAGCGATCACCCTGGAGTCGGCCTCGGGATCGCCGGCACTGGTCTGCGAGGCGGCGGGAGCGGCCGCCCCGGCGCACTACACCCTCCGGGAGGAGGACGGCAGGATGTTCGTGGGACTCGAGACCAGGGACCGATGGCTGAGCGAGTCGGTGGAGGCCGACGTGATGCACACCGGGGATTCGCTCGAGGAGCTCGTCGAGGAGGAACTGGCGGAGCTCGGGCTCAGCATCTCCGAACTCGCCGTCCAGCACTTCCGTGACGACAGCCTCTGCTACGTCTTCCGGACCCCCCTTCCCGAATCATCGGGCCCGCAGGAGGTCGCCTCGTGGCTGCTTGCCTACGAGGCCGCCTTCCGGGAACTCGGCGACATGAGCGACGACGAGGCATGAGCAAGCAAAGGACGAAGCACCAGAGCAGGGATGGCTCCGAGGAAGAAGAAGTCATGTCACCTCGAGTTCTCATGCTTGGCTGGGAGTTCCCGCCCTTCATCACCGGAGGCCTGGGCACCGCGTGCTTCGGGCTGACCAAGGCCCTGGACCGCCTCGGGGTCGAGACGACCTTCATCCTCCCGAAGTCGACCCCGGTCAAGGACGGCTCCCACGTGCGCCTCATCAGTCCGGGCGACGCGGCACGCCGGCTGCTGCAGGCCGAGGGCGGGGCAAGGCCGGAACCGAAGCCGACGCGGTCCGCCCCGAAGGCGGTCGGGGTGACCCGGACCGAGATCGAGGAGTTCGAGACCATCAACCAGCAGATGGTGGAGACCGAGGTCCACTGGGACCGCACCACGATCGAGGAGCCGGGCCCGGGGGTGTACAGCAATCTCTACGAGGAGCTCTCCCCGAGGGTCCAGCAGCTGATGCGGGAGACCGGGCTGGACATCGTCAAGCTGCGCTCGATGGTGCATTCGGGCGAACTCGACTCCAGCCTCGACGACATCGACCTCGCGCTCTTCTCGGCGCTGCCGGAGGCGGGCCCGCCCCGGCACGAGGACGCGATCGAGATCAACGAGAAGTCCGCCAACAGCGCCGACTACTCCGGGGACCTGGTCGGGCAGGCCGAACGCTACGCCAGGTTCTGCAGCACCATCTCCCGGAACGTCGACTTCGACGTGATCCACGCCCACGACTGGCTGACCTACCCCGCCGGACTCGCGGTCTCGCGGATCTCCGGCAAGCCCCTGGTGGTCCACGTGCACTCCACGGAATTCGATCGTTCCGGGGAGCACGTCAACCAGAGCGTCTACAACATCGAGCGACGGGGGATGCACGGCGCCGCGAGGGTGGTGGCGGTCAGCCAGCTCACCAAGGGGATCATCGTCAACCGCTACGGGATCGACAACCACAAGGTCAACGTGGTCTGGAACGGGATCGACGTGGATCCCGCCACCAGCGAGGAGACCCACATCAGCGGCAAGGACCAGCTCGTGCTGTACTTCGGCCGCATCACCCTGCAGAAGGGTCCCGAGTACTTCATCGCCGCCGCGAAGCGGGTGCTCGAGATCATGCCCCAGGTGAAGTTCGTGGTCGCGGGGTCCGGGGACCTCGCGGAGCGGATGATCAGGATGGCCGCCGAGATGGGCATCGGGCACAAGGTCCTCTTCACCGGCTTCCTGCGGGGCAAGGACATCGACCGGGTGTTCTCCATCGCGGACCTCTACGTGATGCCCAGCGTGTCGGAGCCCTTCGGGATCGCGCCGCTGGAGGCGATGAGCCACGACGTTCCGGTGCTGATCAGCAAGCGCTCCGGAGTCAGCGAGGTGCTCAGCCATGCCCTCAAGGTGGATTTCTGGGACATCGACGACATGGCCAACAAGATCATCGCGGTGCTGCGCCACAGCCCACTCAGCAAGGCGCTTCGGGACGGCGGCCGCTTCGAACTGCAGAGAATCACCTGGGACGGGGCTGCCCGGAAGTGCGAGCAGATATACAATGAGCTGGTCGCGGACACCGTTGCCTAGCGACCCCGAGAAGCACCGAGCCAGAGCAGTCACGAGATGTCAGTCTTCTTCAAGCGCAGGCAGCCGAGCTCCCCGGTCGAGTCCGCCCGGGAGACCCCGGATCCGCCGACCAGGCGATCCCCGCTGGATCCCGCGCTCGAGGAGCGGGCGGTGGCCCACGGGCGCACCTTCCTCGCCCATGCAAGGGCGGGCCGGACCGGGATCCTCAGCAAGGGCTTCTGGTCCGACAAGCTGATGGACCTCTCGATGAAGGACGAGGCCTTCAAGGTCCAGCTGTTCCGGTTCGTGGATGCGTTCCCGATGCTCCGCACCCCCGAGCAGGTCCACGAGCACCTCACGGACTACCTGTCGCAGCCGGGGGTCACCCCCCCGCCGGGCTTCGAGCTCGGGGTCAGGGCCGGCGGGCTGGCCAAGGGGCTCATGACCCGGACCTTCTCGAACCAGATCACCTCGATGGCACGGAAGTTCATCGCGGGGACCGAGTCGACCAGCGCCCTCCCCCAGCTCGAGAAGCTCTGGAAGAACGGCCTCGCCTTCTCGGTCGACCTCCTCGGCGAGGCCTGCGTGAGCAACGCGGAGGCCGAGGACTACCGAAGCAAGTACCGGGACCTGGTGGAGAACCTCCCCGGGATGGTGGCGGCCTGGCCGGCCAATCCGCTGCTCGAGAACGACCACCTCGGGGCGATACCGAGGACCAACGTGTCGATCAAGATCTCGTCGCTCTTCGCCAACACCGACCCCATCGACTTCGAGGGATCGGTCCGGGGCCTCGAGGAGGCGGTGACCCCCCTGCTGGAACTCGCGAGCAGGAACGACGTCTTCATCAACTTCGACATGGAGCAGTACGCCCTCAAGGAGATCACCCTCGAGCTGTTCATGCGATGCTGCGAGAAGATCGACTTCCACGCGGGCATCGCGATGCAGGCCTACCTGCGATCGGGGGACCGGGATGCGGCGAGGCTGGTCGAGTGGTCGAAGCGGACCGGGCGACAGGTCTCGGTGCGGCTGGTCAAGGGTGCCTACTGGGACTACGAGACGATCAACGCGGAACAGGAAGGCTGGCCGGTCCCGGTGTGGAGCCACAAGCCGGACACCGATGCCTGTTTCGAGCGTATGAGCTCCACGTTCATCGACGCCACCCCGCGGACCCGCGGGGAGGGCGGGGTCAAGCTCGCACTGGGCTCGCACAACGCACGCTCGATCGGCACCGCGCTGGCGCAGCTCGAACGGGCGGACCTGCCCCCCGAGGCGCTCGAGCTCCAGATGCTCTTCGGCATGGGTCAGGAGCTCAAGACCGCCTCGACCGAGATGGGACTTCGACTCAGGGAGTACGTGCCCGTGGGCGAGATGATCCCGGGAATGGCCTACCTGGTGCGCAGGCTCCTCGAGAACACCTCGAATGAATCGTGGCTGAGGGCGGGGTTCCTGGACAACGCCTCCGAGGCCGACCTGCTCCGCTCTCCGCATCGCGGGTTCGAGAACGACCCCGGGGTGGACCGGATCGAGCGGGCGCCGGAACGCCACCAGCTGTCCGGGACGGTCCCGGAACTCGGGGGTGGACGACCGTTCTTCAGCGAGCCGATGCGCGACTTCTCCGAGGCCGGCGCCCGGGACCGCTTCGGTGAGGCGGTTCGAGCCGCGGAGGTCCCGGACCCGCCCACGGACTGCAGCCTCGAGGAGGTCGACCGGGCGATCGGCGACCTGCACGCCTTCTTCCCGACCTGGTCGGGCACCCCCCACCTGGCCAGGGCCGAGGTGTTGATGAGGGCCGCGGACCTGATGCGCCGGCGACGGGACGAGCTCTCGGGCATCGTGATCCGCGAGAACGGCAAGACCTGGCGGGATGCGGACGCCGAGGTGTGCGAGGCCATCGATTTCTGCGAGTACTACGCGAGGGAGGCGCACCAGCTCTTCGCGCCGCGTCGCCTCGGTCGGTTCATCGGCGAGATCGACGAGGTCTGGAACCAGCCACGGGGGGTGGCCGCGGTGATCAGCCCCTGGAACTTCCCCTTCGCGATCTGCGCGGGCATGTGCACCGCGGCCCTGGTCACCGGGAACGTGGTCGCCCTCAAGCCCGCGGAGCAGACGCCGGGCACCGCCCGGGTGCTGGTGGACCTCCTGCGGCAGGCGGGCCTGCCCGAAGGAGCGATCCGCTACCTGCCGGGTCCGGGGGAGACGGTCGGGGCCTCGCTGGTGCGCGACCGGAGGATCTCGCTCATCGCCTTCACCGGGTCCCGGGAGGTCGGCCTGGACATCATCGAGGCGGCGGGGCGCACCGATGAGGGACAGGGACACGTGAAGAAGGTCGTCTGCGAGATGGGCGGGAAGAACGCGATCATCATCGACGCCTCGGCCGACCTCGACGAGGCGGTGCTCGGGGTCCGGCAGTCCGCGTTCGGATTCAGCGGGCAGAAGTGCTCCGCCTGCAGCAGGGTGATCGTGGTCGACAGTGCCCACGACGCGTTCCTCGACCGGCTGGTGGAGAGCACCAGGACGCTGGTGATCGGCGACCCGGTGGATCCGGGAACCGACGTGGGGCCGGTGATCGACGCGGAGGCGGCGGCCAAGATCACGTCGTTCATCGAGCTGGCGGGGTCGGAAGGAACGATCGAATGCAGCCTGCCCGTCCCGGATGGACTCCCGGAGAAGGTCGGCATGCCCTACGTGGGGCCGACCATCGTCAGCGGGATCACCCGGGATGACCGGCTGGCCACCGAGGAGATCTTCGGTCCGGTGCTGGCGGTGATCCGGGTCCGGGACTTCGACGAGGCGCTCGAGGTGGCCAATCACACCAGCTACAAGCTGACGGGTGGGGTCTACAGCCGGAAGCCGTCGCATCTCGATCGGGCTCGACGCGAGTTCAGGGTCGGCAACCTCTACCTCAACCGCGGCATCACCGGGGCCCTGGTCGGCCGCCAGCCGTTCGGGGGCTTCGGCATGAGTGGAGTGGGCAGCAAGGCGGGCGGTTCCGAATACCTGCTCCAGTTCGTCGAGCCGAGGGCCTGCAGCGAGAACGCGATGAGACGCGGTTTCGCCCCCGGACTCTGAGCCCCGGGCACGGGACGCCGGGCTGCGAGTACACTCGACGCCCAATGGAGTTCGACCTCGCCAACATCCTGATCACGGGGGCCATCGGCCTCGCCGGGGGCCTGCTCGGCGGCCTGCTTGGGATCGGGGGATCGATCGTCGTGATCCCCATGCTCGGGTTCGCCTACGGTCCCAACCAGCAGCTCTACCAGGCGACCGCGATGATCATGAACGTCGTGGTGGGCGCCAGCGCGACCCTCAAGCACCACCTGAAGGGGGCGATCCAGCTTCGGCTGGTGGCTCGCCTGATCCCCGCGGCCCTGGTCGGGATCCTGGGGGGGGTGGCGCTCAGCAACGCGATCCCCCCACTGCCGTTGCAGCTGCTCTTCGCCGTGTTCCTGGTCTACATCGGGCTGCGCGAGGCGTGGACGGCGTACGGCCCCGGCCGTCGCGACGAGCCGCGGGAGGGACGGGAGTCCACGGGCAGGGTCGCCGGGGTGGGCGGGTTCACGGGACTCCTCGCCGGCCTGCTGGGCATCGGGGGGGGGATCGTGATCATCCCCCTGCTCAAGCGATTCTGCAGGATGGAGATGAAGCAGGCCATTCCCGCCAGCTCGGCGACCATGCTGGTCACCGCGACGGTGGGCGCCACGTACAAGAACCTCACGCTCCCGGAACTCATGGCCCCGGACGGGACCCCCCTCCGGATCGCCGAGAGCCTGGGACTGGCGGCGGCGATGGTCCCGACGGCCTTCCTCGGGAGCTACGTGGGGGCCGGCCTCATGCATCGGCTCCCGATGGGACTGATCAGGAGGATCTTCGCGATCCTGATCCTCCTCGCGGCGGCCAGGATGGCGTCCTCGGCGTGGACCCAGATGAAGGCGACACCGGCCGCCGGGATCACGCTGGCCGCGGAGTCGGCGGTCACTCGCTGACCGGGCTCGCGCCGGCCGGGGAACGCACCGAGATGAAGGCGGGAACCACGATGTCCGCACGGTTGCTGGCTCGGATCGTCAGCGGGAAGTAGTACATCCCCTCCGGCTTGTCCGGATCGACGGTGAAGCGATAGGTCGTCGCGAGTTCGTCCTCCGACTCGAGGATCTCCTGCGAGGCGATCTCCACCGTGATCCCGGGTTCGTCGGTGGTCGCGGAGACGATTGGTCCGGTCAGGCTCGCCTCCCGGGAGGAATGGACCTTCTCGATGCTGCCACCGGGGGGCGTGCGTCCGAGGTTCAGCATGTAGGACTTCAGCTTGAACCGTCGGTCGATGTCGAGCGCACTGTTGCGGTGGCGCAGCAACACCTCGACCAGCGGGGCGTCCTCCCGGTCGGTCTCGACGACCACGTAGCGCTCGTATCGTCCATCGGGTTGCCGGTAGTCCTCGATGTCGTAGACCAGGAGGTGCTGGACGCGAGGGCCTACGGTGGCCTCCTTGCTGGCTCCATAGAGCGGAGGGCGGCCCTGGACGGACAGCACCCGGAAGGGTTGCCGGTCGAGCGAGGACACCATGAGGGTGCCGGTCTGGTTGACCACGGCGTTGCTGTTGGGATCGTTGGGCTCCCCCACGGTATTGATGTACTGGGGCCGGATCCGGACCGGACGGGAGACCTCGGCGGTGCCGTCGAACTCGAGGAGCTTCGAATAGCCCTCGACCAGGACCTTGATCCGGGTGGTCTTGCGACCGACCGAGTTCTGGGGGTCCAGCTGGGCCTCGAGGGTCACCTTCCCACCCGGGGGGATGGTCTGGCCGTCGAGGCTCCTGGTGGTCGTGCAGGCACAGCTTGACTGGACGGTGACGATGGTCAGGGGTTCGTTGGAGATGTTCTCGAGCTCGACGGATCCGTCGACGGGGGTCTCGGGATCGGTCGTCCCCCAGTTCAGGATGCTGGGGATCACCCGGATCGGGGGGATGGCATCCCTGGCCTGGCCGGAGATCTCGCCGGCGGGGCCGGGAGCCGCCGTCGAATCCGAGCCGGGCGAGGCATCATTCGAGGACCCTTCGGAACAGCCCTGGAACAGTCCGAGGACCAGCAGGAGGGACCAGAGCACGGCTCCGGAGGCGATGGATGGACTCGAGCTGGGTGGCATCTTCACGTGTTCTCTCCGATAAGGTGTCCCAGGGGACTGGATCGCGGCCGAGCGGATGGACCGGCTGAACTAGGCTGAGCGTTCAGGAGCGTGCTTTTTACCAGCGATCCGCGACGAATGGGCTCACCGTCCGGCCCTGCGGGCCTGCAGGGGGCAAAAAAGAGTCAAATACTAGGCCTTCATCCTTTCCCCGGGGCCCTGATACATTACTATTGTCTGTGAGGAATGAGAGCCTCACGACGCCCAGCGTCATCCGACTCCCCTTCATTCATCACTGAATGGGACCCACGAATCACAGGCCACTCGGCGACTCTGCCCCTGCATCGAGTCCGCCAGGGCCGGGCATCCAGCAGGATGCCTTCACGGACCCTTTTCCCTCCCTCCGCCCCCGGCCTTGTGCCGGGGGTCTTTTTTTCACCGTGGGCGAGCGTGGCCCCTCACGGGAACCCCGGGACCCCCGGGACCCCCAGCCACGCCATGCGGGCCCGTCTACACTGGGGGGATGCCAAGAACAGCCATCATCGACGCGGTCCGGACCCCGATCGGGCGATTCGGGGGAACGCTGGCCACCGTGCGCCCCGACGACCTCGCGGCCAGGGTCCTGGAGGCACTGGTCGACCGGACCGGGCTTGATCCCGCCCTGGTCGACGACGTCTACTTCGGGGCGGCGAACCAGTCCGGTGAGGACAATCGAAACGTGGCCAGGATGGCCGCGCTGCTGGCGGGCTTCCCGGAGACCGTCCCCGGCGCGACCGTCAACCGGTTGTGCGCCTCCGGACTCGAGGCCGTCAACATCGCGGCCCGGATGATCGAAGCGGGCCACGGCGAGGTCTTCCTCGCGGGGGGCGTGGAGTCGATGAGTCGTGCTCCCTACGTCCTCGGGAAGTCCGAGACCCCCTACGGACGCTCCCAGGAGCTCCACGACACCGCGATCGGGTGGCGGTTCGTCCACCCACGCATGACCGAGCTGGGACACACGGACCCGCTGGGAATCACCGCGGAGAACGTCGCCCGCCGCTACGGGGTCACCCGGATGCAGCAGGACGAGTTCGCCCTGCGAAGCCAGCGGCGTTGGGCCGAGGCCCGGGAGGCGGGTCGATTCTCGGATGAGATCGTCCCGGTCGAGGTCCCCCGACGCAAGGGTGAGCCGATCCTGTTCGACACCGACGAGCATCCCCGACCGGAAACCAGCCTCGAGGCCCTGGCCGGGCTGCGCCCGGCGTTCTCCCGGGACGAGGACGCCACGGTCACCGCCGGCAATTCATCGGGGGTCAACGACGGCGCGGCCTGCCTGCTGCTCATGGAGGCCGGACGTGCCCGTGAACTCGGCTACGAACCGATCGCCTACGTCGGGGCGAGCGCCTCCGCGGGCGTCGAACCCGCGTTCATGGGCATGGGCCCGGTCCCGGCGATCCGGGCGGTCCTCGATCGCGCCGGACTCTCCCTGGACCGCATCGACCTTGTCGAACTCAACGAGGCCTTCGCTGCGCAGTCGGTCGCCTGTTGCCGGGAGCTCGGGCTCGATCCGGAGCGGGTCAACGTGAACGGCGGCGCGATCGCGCTCGGCCATCCGCTGGGGTGCAGCGGGGCCAGGCTGGCCACCACGCTGGTGCACGAGATGAAGCGCAGGGGCGCCTCGCTCGGGATCGCCTCCCTCTGCGTGGGCGTCGGCCAGGGACTGGCGACGGTGTTCGAGCGGGACTGACGCGAGCACCCGCTCAGGGCATGCGCGCGATCTTCTCGAAGCCGTCCCCGAAGGCGGCCACCAGGGCATCGATCTCGACCTCGGTCATCGGGGTCGACATCATCGCGGTGCAGGTGTTGATCATGATGAAGCCCGCCTCGAAGAGGTGGTCGAGCAGGGCCGAGAGCCTTGCCCCCTCCTCGGGCGAGAGATAGGCCTCGCGGAAGTTCCGGGGCGGCGTTTCCTTCATGTGGACCCGCAGTATCGAACCCGCTCCGGTCACGCAGGCCCTGGCACCCGTCGCCCTCGCTGCCTCGGTGATCCCGGTCCGGGCGCGCTCGCTGAGTGCGTTGATCCGCGCCACCGCCGTCTCGTCGAAGTCCAGCATCGCCACGTGCCCCGCGACCATGCTGATCGGGTTCGCGGAGAAGGTCCCGGAGTGCGGAAACAGGTAGCGGCCGCCGTTGGGGTCCATGACGTCCATGACATCCGCCCGCCCGGCGACCGCGCCGACCGGGAACCCCCCGCCGATCATCTTGCCCATCGCAGTCAGGTCGGCCTGGATCCCGTAGTGGCTCTGCAGCCCCCCGTACTCGGACCGGAAGGTGATCACCTCGTCCAGGACCAGCAGCGAGCCGTTCGCGGTGGTCCAGTCCCGGATCGCCCGCATGAAGCCGGGCTCCACGGGGTTGAGTCCGACCCGGTGGGGCATCGGGTCCAGGACCACCCCGGCGATCTCCTCACGATGCTCGTCGAGCAGTGCGAGGGCCCGCTCGACGTCGTTGAAGGGGAGGATGACCACGTTGTCGAGGGATGAGTCCGGGGTGCCGTGGACCAGGGGCACCGTGTTCGGTCGCTCGGCGCTTCCCCAGTTCTCCGGCTTCGGGGTCTGGCTGACCTCGGCGTAGTCGTACCCGCCGTGGTAGGCACCCTCGATCTTCGCGATCCGGGGTCGACCGGTGAAGGCACGGGCCGCCTTGATCCCGACCATGATCGCCTCGGTCCCGGAATTGACGAAGCGTATCTTCTCGAAGCCCGGACTCCTCGAGCAGAGGTGCTCCGCGAAGGCGACCTCGGATTCGGTGGCCATCATGTAGGCGGTCCCGCGCTCGAGCTGCTCGGTCACCGCCCGAACGATCGGTGGATAGGCGTGGCCGTGGATCAGGGAGGCCATGTTGTTGGAGAAGTCGATGCGGGTGGTCCCGTCGAGGTCGGTGATCCGGCAGCCCTCGCCACGAGCGGCGTAGGCGGGGTGGGGCTTCCTGAGCACCGTGTTCCGGCTGACGCCTCCCGGGAGCACTCGTTGGGCCCTCGCGAAGAGCTCCGCACTCTGACTCGCTGCCTGTTCGGTCTGGATGCTCATGACGACGTTCCTCCATGATGGACCTCGGCGGGAAGCACCGGCGCACCGGTACGCTCCTGAAGGGTAGGCAGGTCGACCCCGGGACCGAGCTCCACGACCCGGAAACCGCCCGGGGTCACGTCGAGAACCGCGAGGTCCGAATACACGCGATCGACCACGCCACGACCGGTCAGGGGGTAGGTGCACGCCTCGACCAGCTTGGGGTCGCCGGTCTTCGTGCAGTGCTGGGTCATGACGAAGACCTGCTTCACCCCCGCCACCAGGTCCATCGCACCCCCCACCGCGGGGATCGCGTCGGGGGCTCCCGTGGACCAGTTCGCCAGGTCCCCGGTGGCGGAGACCTGCATGGCGCCCAGCACGCTGAGGTCGAGGTGCCCGCCGCGGATCATCGCGAAGCTGTCGGCATGGTGGAAGTAGGCGGCGCCCGCGTTGGCGGTGACGTGCCGCTTGCCCGCGTTGATGAGTTCGGGGTCCCCTGCGCCCTCCTCGGGAGAGGGCCCCATGCCGAGCAGCCCGTTCTCGGTGTGGTAGATGAAGGTACGACCCTCGGGGACGAACCGGGCGACGAGCTCGGGGATCCCGATGCCGAGGTTGACGTAGGAACCGTCGGCGATGTCCTGGGCGAGGCGCCTGGCCATCTGCTCGCGGGTCCATCCGAGGGTGGTTGCCTGGCTCATGGGTAGCTTGCTCCCTCCGCGACCAGCCGCGACTCGTGAACCGGGTCGGCGACCTCCAGCACGCGGTCCACGAAGATCCCCGGGGTGACGATCGTCTCGGGGTCGATCGCCCCGGGCTCCAGGACCCTCGCGGCCTGCACGATGGTGACGTCGGCCGCGGTGGCCATGATCGGGGCGAAGTTCCGGGCGGTCTTGTTGTAGAGCACGTTGCCGTGGGTGTCCGCGGTCGCACCCTTGATCAGGGCGTAGTCGGCGGTGAGGCCGTGCTCGAGGACGTACTCGCGTCCATGGAACTCACGGGATTCCTTACCCTCCGCCAGGGGGGTCCCCACCGCGGTGGGCGTGAAGAAGGCGGGGACGCCCGCGCCGCCGGCGCGGATCCGCTCCGCCAGGGTCCCCTGGGGGACCAGCTCCAGCTCGGTGAACCCCTCCCGATAGAGCTCGGGAAAGACCGTGGAGTTCAGGGTCTTGGGAAAGGAGCAGATCACCTTGGTGACGCGGCGCTCCTTGAGCAACGCGGCAAGCCCCACCTCACCACTCCCGGTGTTGTTGCTGATGATGGTCAGGTTGGAGGCCCCCTGGTCGATGAGGGCATGGATCAGCTCGACCGGGCTGCCGGCCTCGCCGAATCCCCCGACCATGATGCTGGACCCGTCGGGGATGTCCGCGACCACCTCGGCCGCGCTGGCTGCCCGCTTGTCGATCATCCGCAACCGTTGATCTGGGGCATGGAACTCACGGGCATCGCCGGAGCCTTGCCATCCTCGGTGACCCGCGTGTAGTCGAAGAGGCCGGCCTCGTCGAAGAGGACCCGGTCCGCGTAGTCGTCGAACCACACCGCGTCGGGATTCCGACCGACGATGCAGACCTTGCCCCGGTCGGGGGCGTCGGCCGCGTTGCGCAGCAGCTTGAAGATCACCACGCCGTTCTCGGCCCCCTTGAGGCCGGGAATGGGCTCGTTGGTCACCGCATTCACCTCGGTCTTGCCCTTGTAGTGGGTGATCGAGAGCCGTGCGTGGTTCTCGATGCCGGAGAGGCCCTTCTGGGACTCGTTGAGCGTCTGCCATGCGGTCTCGATGGGGACGTTGAACGCCTTGTACGCGACGATGTCCCGCCCGCAGAAGAAGTAGTGGTTCTCCCCGCCCATCCGCTTGAACTCACGCTGGAGGATGCGGAGGGCCTTGTAGTCGTCGTTGACCCCCTTGATGATCGGGGACTGGTTCTCGACCGTGAGCCAGCCGCGGGAGATCAGGCCGCGCATCGCCTCCCAGGTGTCGGGGACCCACTGCAGGAAGCCCTTCTCGTCCTTCACGTAGTTCCCGTCGTCGTCCTTGGCCAGGATCTCGTCGGGATGCTCGAAATGGAGCATGAAATGCAGGCCCACCTGCGGGTAGGTCTCGTGGAACCGATCCAGCATGTCCAGGAACGGGCCGTCGAACCGCTTGGGGTAGAAGGCCATTTCCTTGGTGCCGATCCGGATCGACTCGATGCCGGACTCCGCGAGGGCCGAGAGCCAGGCGGCGATCTTCATGTTGTTGAGCACCATCGGGTCACCGCCGGAGAGGAGGATCTCGCGAAGCTTCTCGCGACCGGTCTCGGGGTGCAGGCCACCGTTCTCCTCGACCAACCGGTTGTGCTCGAGGATGTACGCGGTCACGTCGGGGATCTTCGCGAGCCCCTTCTTGGCCACGGTGCCGTCGTGTCGTTCGACCTCCTTGCGGGCGATGAGCTCCTCGCGATAGCAGAAGCGGCAGTGCGCGGAACAGGTGGAGACGACGTACATCAGCCCCATCTCGTACTTGTGCAGGAGGCCCTCCACCGGGCTGTAGTCCATCTGGTTGCCGGGGTCCTCGGAGCCGGCCATGTCCATGGTCTCGTCCGCGCTCGGCTTCACGATCCGCTTGATCGGCTCGCTCTTCTGTGCGAGCTCGAAGTAGTGGCGGGTGATCTTGACCGGCATGCGCTTCTCGACGTCCCGATCCGTCCCCTTGAGCACCCGGAGGCTCACGACCTCGTCGTTCGAATAGAAGGACATCATGTCCTCGGGAGCACGCTCGTTGAAGAACGGCGCGAGACCGGTGACGATCTCCCGTTCATGGCGAGTCTCCTCGACGGTCTCCAGGAAGGCCTTCTCACGCTCGGTCTGGGTGTAGGTCGCTTTGGTTCGCACGATGTACTCCATCCTTGAGTGGGGGATGCGGAAGGGAACCGGTACAGGTTGCAGCCTCTGTAACGAATCGTACACTGGGAAGGTTCGTTTGGAACAGATTATTCAATCGGAGGCCGTAAATGTCGATAGAGGAACGGATTGCGTCAGCCGGAGTGCGGCTGACCCCAACCGAACGTCGCATTGCGGAAACGGTTCTCCAGGATCCCACGCAGCTGGCCTTCGGAACCGTATCGGACCTCGCTGGCCGGGTGCCCACGAGCCCACCCTCCATCGTCCGGTTCGCGGCGAAGCTGGGGTTCGACGGCTACGCGGACCTGCAACGCTGGGCACGGGCGCAGGTCGCGAACCAGCTGGCGACCCCGGCCCAGCGGATCCGACGTCCCGAAGGGTCGCAGGCCGATCTTGAAGGGCGCGTGCAGGGGGCGGTCGGCGCCACCCTCGCCACCCTCGACCAGGCGACCCTCGCGCACCTGGCCGGACCGCTGGTCACGGCCGAACGCATCGGGATCCTCTCGGGGGAGACCTCGCAGGCGGGAGCCCACGTGCTCCTGAGCGGTCTCTCGATGATCCGGGACGGCGTCCGCCTCATCGAACAGCACAACTTCGGACGGGACCTGAACGGGGCGACCACCCGGGATGCGGTGGTGGTCTTCGACTTCGCACGCTACCGGCGCAGCTCGATCTCGGCCGCCCGGGCACTGCACCGACTGGGGATCCCGCTGGTGGCGATCACCGACAGTCCGCTCTCCCCCCTGTCCCGGCTGACCGAGCATCGCTGCGAGCTGGAGGTCCCGGCGGTCGGTCCCTTCGACAGCTCGCTGACTGCGGTGCTCGCCGCGGAGCTGCTGGTGCTGGAGGTGGCGGAGTCCCTCGGGCCGTCGGTGAGGGAGCGCATCGACCGACTCGAACGGTTCTGGGACGAGACCGGGACCTTCCTTGCCGAATAGCAGCGATCCCTGCGCCCGACCACGTATGGGGGGAGCACTCAGGAGGAGCGTCCCGGGAGGAGCTTGAATCCTGCCTTCCGCAGCCGCAGCAGGATGTAGCCCGGCCAGACCAGGTGGAGTCCGATGTCGAGGATCCCCAGCAGGAGGACCAGCAGGAGTCCGGTCTCGACGTACACCAGCCGGATGACGTCGAAGGAGGAGAACAGCGAGAACACGAAGAGCACGGACGACAGCGCCGCCCAGAATGGCAGCAGCCTGAAGGCCAGGGGGCGGCGTACCACCACGCACCAGCCCAGGGCGAAGGCGGCGAGTGAAATCAGCACCCTGGCCCAGGAGAGCATGGCCATCCACCACAGGGGGGGCAGGCCCTCGACGATGCCCTTGACGATCTTGCCCTCCGCGTACTGACCGACGCTGAGCAGTCCACCGGAGACCACGTTGAAGAACTTCCCGATCTTCATGTCCGACGAGCTGGAGAGCACCTGCTCTCGGAGCGAGTCGAGTTCCGTGGCCACCCCCCCCATCAGCAGGGCGAATCCCGCGTTGAAGAGGCCGAGGAGTATCAGCATCGTGGCCATGACCGGGATCCAGCACTGACAGGGGTTCGAGTCGCTCGAGTCGTGGTTCGGCATGTACTACCTTTCCGCCGTCCTGCCGGACGGCCTGGCGGCCTGGGATTCCTGGAGGGTGATCCGACAGTCGATGGCGACCACCGAACCCTCGACGGTGGTGACCAGCGGATCGACCTCGAGGTCGGTGGCTCCCCGGGCTTCGGCGAGGGAGGCGATGCGGGTGACCGCTTCCACCAGGGGACCATGGAAATCCGGGTCGAGACCGGTGGAACGCACGATCCCGGCCACGGCCTCGAGGTCGATCGGGGGCGTGGCCCCGGGAGGACCGAAGCGGACCGAATCCACCGAGGCCGGGGTGTCGGGGAGCTTCCTCGAGGCGGCGAGTCGGAGCGTTCGGACGCCGTCGAGGCCTGCGGTGATCGAGAGGTGGAGCTCGTCGACGACGTTGACCGGGACCTCGACCAGAAGTTCACTGACGGGGATCCCATGCGTGCCGAGAGCGAGCATCCGTCGCGCGGTTGCCACGGCTGCCTGGGGGCTGCTGACCATTTCCACGCCTCCGGCGGCCCCGAGGTCCTCGACCAGCGCCTGGATCTTCATGATGGCCCGGCCACCGAGATCCAGGAGGGCCTGCTCGGCCTCCTGGGGCGACCGCACCAGGATCCCCCGGGGGATGCGGACCCCCGCTTCGCCGAGCAGGGCCTTCCCTTGGTGTTCATGGAGTCTCGCCACGTGTTGGGTCCATCCTTCAGGTCGCGGGCCATTCGTCGCCGGGTGCTCCAATGCTACGACAAGCGTGAGGCGCCCGCCACAAACGGAGGGCGGCGGGCGCTGGCGGAAGCGGGATGAGGTTCGTACCATCGTGCTCCATGCATACCAGCGGACCGAAGGGTCCGGGTCAGGAGACCATCAGTGAAGGCAAGTGATCTCAGGAACGGGATGGCGATCAAGATCTCCGGTCAGGTCAACATCATCAACAACACCGAGCACGTAAAGCCCGGGAAGGGACCTGCGTACGTCCAGGTCAAGGTCAAGAACATCGAGACCGGATCGGTCGTGGAGAAGAGACTGCGTTCCGTGGAGGAGGTGGAGCAGGTCAACCTCGACCGACGACCCATGGAATATCTGTACAACGACAGCTCGGGCTACGTCTTCATGGACGGCGAGACCTACGACCAGGTGACCCTCTTCGAGGACCTCGTCGGGGACCAGATGGGATTCGTCAAGGCCAACACCGAGATCACGGTGATGTTCTGCGAGGGTCGCCCGGTCTCGGTGGAGCTCCCGAAGGTGGTGGACCTCGAGGTGTCTGACACCCCACCCGGCATCAAGAACGCCACCGCCACCAACCAGCTCAAGGAAGCCACTCTCGAGACCGGTCTCCGTACGCGGGTGCCCCCGTTCATCAACATCGGGGACGTGGTCCGGATCTCGACCGACGACGGTTCCTACAACCAACGGGTCAACGACTGACGTTCGTCCCCGCGGGCGGCGCGCCGGGAGGCTGCTCCTTGAGCACGTTCCCGAGGGCGGCCTTGCCGATGCGGGCAAGGATGACGAAGACGACGACCAGCAGGGCCGCGCCGATGAGCAGTGGCCAGATCCCCTTCTCGCTCACGAATCCCTGGAGGTCGGCGGAACCGGTGGCCGCCGCGGCGGCCGCGAAGCCGCAGGCGATCGCGGTCCGGGGAGTCATGCCCAGCAGGGTTCCCAGCAGGTAGGGACCGATCCGGACACCGCCTGCGGACATTGCGAGGTTCGTGAGGCTGAACGGGGAGTTCGGCGGGATGCGAACGAGGGTCACCACCCCCAGCGTCTTCCAGAAGCCCTCGTCGACGAATGCATGGCGGATCGCCGACCATTGGGGATTTCGATCGATCCAACGCACCACGGAATCCCTCGAGACGACCCGGCAGATCCCCCACCCGATCGCGGCTCCACCGGTGAAGCCGATCAGGGCCGCGGGGACCCCGACCCAGAAGCCGAAGATCCAGCCCCCGAGGATCGCCTGCGCGTAGGTGGGAAGCACCCCGAACCCGCAGCTCAGCGCGAAGAGGGAGGAATAGACGAGCACGGCGAGCAACGGCACCGATCCGGACTCCGGACCCAGGACTGGCCCGTCGAAGCCAAGCAGCCAGTCCCCGATGGCGGCGATCTCCGAGAGGGCCCAGAAGCCCATCAGGACCGGTGCGAGCGCCCAGGTGAGGCCGAGCGCCGCGGATGCGACCAGTCGGACCCGCGAGACTCGGTCCGGGGCACCGGATGGACTGGGCGCAGGGGTCAACGCTGCCTCCCCCCCGGATGGAGCGGGATCACGACGCATCCCCCGACAACGGCTCGGGATCGGGCTCGGGCTCGGGATCGGGGAGGTCGACCAGGGGATCCGGGTCGGCGCCAACCCCGATCGGGGATTCCGGCATGGACGGCTCGATCGCGGTCGGCGAGAGCAACGCGCGGACCTGCTCGAAGTAGAGATCGAGCTGGGCGGCGCCCTTCACCGGGATCACGGTGTTGCGCACGGTGCCGGTGATCGCGGGTGGCTCGGTCCGCTCGAGCACGAACTGCAGGTCGTAGGTCTCGACCTGCCGGACCGGTTCGAGCTGCGGCTGGTGGTAGTCCCGCTTGAGTCGTCGGTGGATCTCCAACCGGTCGTAGTTGCCATCGATCCAGACGTCATTGGACATGATCGTCCAGTCCGAGTAGTCGGGGAACCGGGCGGCGGCCACCATGACCGTCCAGACCTGCTCCGGGGTCCGGTCGGGGAACACCGCGGTCTTGGTGGTGCAGCCCGCGAGCAGGACGAGCGTGGCGAGCAGGGTCCCGGCGGTGCTGTGGGTTGCGGACATCAGGGCCTCCATCCGTCACGGAAGGGTCTGGTGCTCATATCGGTGCAATCAATTCCGGACGATTCGAAAAGAGCGAAACTCCTCGAGGGAACCCGGTTTCACTTCGACGATATCCCCGATGCCGCTGCCGAACGAGCCTCGGGCGCGCAGGATGACGCGGTCCACGGCCTGGGCGGGGCCGAGCAGGTGCGCGCGGACCGTTCCATCGGGCTCGTTGCGGACCCATCCCCGGACCGCCGCGTCCTCGGCGTGTCGCTGGAAGGTGGCACGGAAACCGACCCCCTGCACCCGACCGCTGAACAACACCTCCCGGCGGACCACGGGATCGGCTGCCCGGGACGATCCGGAACGAGGAACGGCGGTCATGCCTCGAGGGCTTCCACGGGTATCTCCGCGTTGTGGTAGACCGCCTGGACGTCGTCGTGATCCTCGAAGGCATCGACGATCCGGAGGATCTGGCCCGCGGTCTTCACGTCGCACGGCACGGTGTTCTGTGGGGACCAGGTGATCCCTGAGCTCTCGATGGGGACCTCGCTGGACTCGATGGCCTCCTTGAGCCGCAAGAAGTCGGCCGGGGGGCAGGTGATCTGCCACATCCCCTCCTCCTCGACGACGTCTTCGGCGCCAGCTTCGAGGGCGAGCTCCATGAGTGCCTCCTCGGAGACCGCATCGGAGTTGATGAAGAACTCGCCCTGGTGGTCGAACCCGAACGAGACGGAACCGGTCTGGCCGAGCTTTCCGTTGTTCTTGTCGAAGAGCGATCGGATCTCGGGGGCGGTCTTCTGGGGGTTGGCGACGAGGGTGTCGACGATCAAGGCGACCCCGGCCGGGCCGTAGCCCTCGTACCTGATCTCCTCGTAGCGTTCGGCGGAGCCATCGAGTCCCGCGCCCTTCTTGATCGCCTTGGCGATGTTGTCCTTGGGCATGTTCTCCGACTTGGCCGCCTCGATCGCGTATCGGAGACTCACGTTGTACTCGGGGTCTGCGCCACCCTGCTGGGCGGCCACGATGATGGCTCGGGAACACCGCGACCAGATCTTCCCGCGCTTGGCGTCCTGGCGCCCCTTGCGATGCTTGATGTTCGCCCATTTGCTGTGGCCGGCCACGGTGGAAGCTCCTTGTCTGTCCTGTCAGCGGGTCTTACGGACTGCCTTCCTCGAGGCCTTCTTCTTGGCCGCCTTCTTGGTGGTCTTCTTGGACGCCTTCTTCGCGGTCTTCTTGGCGGTCTTCTTGGCCGCCTTCCTGGTGGTCTTCTTGGTGGTCTTTTTCGCAGCCTTCTTCGCGGTCTTCTTGGCGGCCTTCTTGGCCGTCTTCTTGGCGGCCTTCTTGGCGGCCTTCTTCGTGACCTTCTTCGTGGCCTTCTTGGTGACCTTCTTGGTGGCCTTCTTCGTGGCCTTCTTGGTGGCCTTCTTGGCCGCCGACTTCCGGGCGGCCTTCTTGGAAGCGGTCGAGGCTGCCTTCGTGGTGGCCGTCCGCGGCTTCGACCTGGAGGCGTCCTTGCGAGACTCGGCCGTGTTCGTTGCCGCAGCCGGCGATGGGGCGACCGCGCTCGGGGCATCGGACGCGGCGGACGAGTCACCGTCGGCCGGGTCCCCCTCGCCGGGGGTCGCGGCGTAGAGCACCAGCTTGGGCCGGGGGGTCGAGCGCTTGGCGGGCTTGGGGGCCTTGTCCACGAAGCAGCGGAGCGCGTCAGAGACCGAGTCGCCGTCCTGGCTCTTGACCTGCCGAGACAACCAGGACGAGGCTTCCGCGGAGTCCACGACCTCGCTGAACACCTTGGCGTCGACCATGAGGTCGACCAGCCGGTCGTCCACCGGGATCAGGTGCACGCCAAAGCACCTCTGGAGCACCCGCGCGGAAACGTAGGGGGGGATGCCCTCCAGTCCTTCCATGAAGGCCTTGGACTCCCGCTTGCCCTTCTCCGCGAGGTGGTCGAGGCTCACCGCGTGCTGGTCGAGGTAGATCGACTGCAACGAGAGCTTCAGGCGCTGGGCCCGCTCGAGGGCAAGTGGGTACCTGGTGCCGATCAAGCCCGCGATCTCGTTGGGCAGCGAGACCCGAAGCTCGTTGAAGTCGACGATCGAGCCCATGACCTTGCGCATCGCGTCGTCGGCCTGCTTGGTCGTCGATTCCCAGAGCAGGTAGCTGAAGACCATGACCGCGATGGGGTCACGGGGGGAGGCATGCTCCCCGGCGGAGGGCAGCCCCTCCGAGGAGCCCACCTTCTTCATGAACCTGGTGAGTTTTCCGGCATCTGCGACTCCACTTTTCACTGGTCGGTGGCCTCCATGTTGTCGACGACCGGACGCTCCTCGCCACCGCTGAGCAGTGACTCGATGCGGGCCTGCCGCTTGAGTGACTTGTCGAGTTCGAAGCGGATCCTGGGGATGCGCCGAAGCCTCGTGGCTTGCTGGACCTCGCGACGGAACCGTCCGTTCGCGGATGACAGTCCCCGGAGGACCCTCGACTCGTACTGCTCGGGAAGGACCGAGATGCGGATCAGGGCGTCGGCCAGGTCCGGGGAGACGTCGACCTCGGTGATCGAGACCAGCCCCCTGATCCGTGGATCCCCCAGGCCGCGCGAGAGGGCGCCCTGGACCGCGTTCCGGATGGTCGAGGCGACCTTCGACACGCGGATGCCGTCGGACTGCCCGTCGTGGATGCCGGGGGGAAGCTTGGATTTCCGGTTGGCTGGTCTCATGGCTGGCTCAAAGGGTCCTTGCTACCTCGACCGTCTTGTAGCACTCGAGCACGTCCCCGACCTTGATGTCGTCGTAACCCTCGATCTTCATGCCGCACTCGACCCCGGACTTGACCTCCTTGGCGTCGTCCTTGAATCGCTTCAGCTGCTCGAGGCGGCGATCGCTCTCCACGACGATCCCGTCGCGGGTGACGCGAATCTGGAGGTTCCGTTCCATGGCGCCGTCGGTCACGTAGCAACCGGCGATCATTCCCACCTTCGAGATCTTGAAGACCTCCCGGACCTCGGCATGGCCCTTCACCTCGAGCTTCAGCTCCGGATCGAGCAGCCCGGCCGCCGCGCGTTCGACGTCGTCGGTGAGGTCGTAGATGACGTCGTACAGGCGGAAGTCCACCCCCCGTTGCTCCGCGAGGGCGCGGGCCTTGGAGGAGGTCGTCACGTTGAAGCCGACCACGATCGCCCCGGAGGCCTCGGCGAGCGAGATGTCGCTCTCGTTGATCCCACCGACCGCGGAATGCTTGACGACCACCCGGACCTCGTCGGTGCTGATCTTCGGGAGGATGTTCTTGAGCGTCTCGACCGATCCCTGCACGTCGGCCTTGAGGATGAGCGGAAGCTCCCTCGCGCCCTCCTCCTTGATGCGATCGAAGATGTTGTCGAGGGTGACCTTGGGCTGCGCGAGGCTCTGCTCGCGGCTGAGCCGCCTGCACTCCTCGGCCGCGCTCTCGGCGGCCTTGAGGCTGTCCACCACGTAGAACTTGTCACCCGCATCGGGGACCTCGTCGAGTCCCGACAGGGCGATCGGGGTGGATGGACCGGCCTCCTTCACCCGGGCCCCGTGGTCGTCGACCATGTCCCGGACGCGGCCGAAGCCCCGGCCCGAGACGATGAAGGAACCGGTCTGGAGCTGGCCTTCCTGGACGAGGACGCTGGCCACCGGGCCGCGACCCTCCTCCACGTTCGCCTCCAGGACGGTGCCCTCGGCGTTCCCGGCGAAGTCCGCCTTGAGCTCCAGGAGCTCCGCCTGGTAGTCGAGGATGTCCAGGAGTTCCTGGATCCCGTCGCCCTTGATGGCGCTGGTCTTCACCACTTCCGTGGTCCCGCCCCACTCCACGGGATTCAGTTCGTGCTCGGCGAGCTGCCCGAGGATGCGCTGCACGTTGGCGTCGTCGGCATCGGGTCGGTCGATCTTGTTGAGTGCGACCACGATGGGCACTCCCGCGGCCTTCGCGTGGTTGATGGACTCGATGGTCTGGGGCATGACCCCATCGTCGGCGGCGACCACCAGGACCACGACGTCCGTGACCTGAGCGCCTCGTGCTCGCATGGAGGTGAACGCCTCGTGCCCGGGGGTGTCGATGAAGGTGACCAGTCGCTCGCCCTCCCCGGCCTTGACCGGTACCCGGAACGCACTGGTGGCCTGGGTGATGCCCCCCGCCTCGCCCTCGGCGACGTTCGCGTTCCGGATCTTGTCCAGCAGCGAGGTCTTGCCGTGGTCGACGTGGCCGAGGATGGTCACCACCGGGGAACGCGATCGCTCGTCGGTCCGCTCCCGGGTCTCGAACTGCTGCTCGATGACCTGTGCCGCCGACTTCATCTCCACGACCTCGAGTTCGATGTCGAAGTTCGCCATGATCTCGTGGGCCTGTTCGGTGGCGATCGTCGAGTTGATGCTGGTCATCTCCCCGAGCAGGAAGAGCTGCTTGAGGATGTCGTTCGCCTTCACTCCGGTGGCGGCCGAGAGCTCCTTGATGCTGATGGGTTCGGTGACCTTCACCGGTCCCTCGGGACGCTGGGTCACCTGCTGGCGGCCGCCGCGCTTCTTGGCTCGGTCCTGCCGATGGCGCTTGAAGAACCCGCCGGCCGAGCTGAGCCGACGATCACGCTCGAGCAGGTCCTGGTCGCGCCAGTTGCCCCGGCCCTCGTCGGCCTGCGAGCCCCCGGCACCCTGGAAGCTGCGGCCGGAGCGTCCGTCGCGACGACGATCCGACCGGTTCCTGCGGTCCCCGCCTCGTCCCTCGCCGTCGCCGCCGCGGCCGTCCCGACGACGGCCGGTGGCGCCACGCCCGCGTTCGGTCGGGGGTGCATCGGGAATGTTCATGTCCCGGACCCCACCACCGGTCCGGGGGCCACCGGTCTGGTAGCCGCGGGGATCCATTCCATCCTGTCCACGGGGAGGACGTGGTGCCCGCGGGGGAGCGACGGGATCCGGCTGCTCGACACGGACCACCACCGGTCCGGACAGCTTGACCTTCTTCTTCTCCGTGAGCTTGGTCCCGGCGGGCGAGACGACCTCCGGCCGCTTGGGGACGTTCATGACCGGCGATTCGGTGGACTCCCGGGGACCGTCGTCGCCGGGGCCCTCCGCCGAGCCTTCGGACGCATCGGTAGCCGGGGGCGGGTCGGAGTCGACCGGGATCGCCGTGGCATCACCGGTGCTCGAACTGGTCGGAGCGGTGGCGGTGGTCGATTCGGCGGCAGGCTCGTCGGTGGTGGCGACCGGGGCGACGTCCGTCACGGTGGCGCCCGCATCCCCGGCGGCGGCCTTGGGCTTGGCCTTGGTCTTGGCCTTGGCACGCTTGGGGGCCTTCTTCCTGGCCGCGGCGACGTCGACGGGGGCCGCGGTCTCGACGGCGGTTGATTCACCGACCCCGCCTCCGAACCACTCGCGGACGGTCACGGACAGCCCGACCGAGATCGCGGACATGTGGTTCGTGATGTCGGGGATTCCCTCAGCCTGGCACTTGGACACGATGTCCTTGCTGGAGACACCGAGCTCCTTCGCCAGTTGATGGACTCTTTTCACCGAGGTCTTCTTAGCCACGTGGTTTCTCCTGTGGGAGTGGGATCACCCTTCAGACTGCTCCGGGTCGGCCTCGGCGCCCTCGAGGGCACCGTCGGGATCGGTTTGGTGCGCGGGCTCCGCGTCATCGGAGGCGGCGTCGGGCACGGGGACGGGTTCGGCGGGGACGGCCGGGGCCGGGCCGCCGCCGAGGATGTCCGAAGCCCGGGACTCGACGTCGGGGTCCTGGACCTCGCCGGCGCCGTCCCCGAGGATGCCGGAGGTCGCCTCCGCCTCCGCGGCACGAAGGGCTTCCTGCTCCTCGCGCTCGCGTTCCTGCTGCTCGGCGACCTCCTTGGCTCTGATGGAGGCGGACTCCACGACCTGCGCGGCGAGCTCCGGTGACATCTCCAGTTCGGCCTGAAGCGCCTCCTCGCCGATCTCCTCGACGTCGAACACGCTGATCATCCCCAGCGCGCCCATCCGGTCCAGCATCTCGTCGGTCACGCCCTCGAGCGGACGGACGGTCTGCTCGAGGATGTCCAGCCCCTTCTGGAACTCCGGGGGGGTGAGGATGTCGATGTCCCAGCCGGTCAGCCTGGCGGCGAGCCGGACGTTCTGCCCCCGGCGACCGATGGCCAGGGAGAGCTGGTCCTCGCGCACGATGATCGTGGCCCGACCGAGTTCGAAGCAGAGGCTGACCTCCTCGACCTCGGCGGGCTTGAGGGCGTTGGCGATCAGGATCTGGCTGGACTCGTTCCAGCGGACGATGTCGATCTTCTCACCCCCGAGTTCGTCGACGATGTTCCGGATGCGGCTTCCGCGGACCCCGACGCAGGCCCCCACCGCGTCGACCTTGGAGTCGATCGAGCTGACCGCGAGCTTGGTCCGGAACCCGGGTTCGCGGGCCATGGCCTTGATCTCGATCACCCGTTCCGAGACCTCGGGGACCTCGGCCTCGAAGAGACGCCGGATGAACTCCGGGTTCCCGCGGCTGAGGACGATCTTCACCTGGTTTCCCGCATCGCGGACATCGAGGATCAGGCAGCGCACGCGGTCCCCGGGCTGGAACTGCTCGCCAGGAATCTGCTCGGAGCGGGGCATGAACCCCTCGGCGCGATCGATCTGCACGACCAGCGCGCCACCCTCGTATCGCTGGGCCACCCCGGTGACGATCTCACCCTGCCGCTTGGCGAACTCGTCGAGCAGGCTGTTGCGCTCGTCCTCGCGGAACTTCTGGATCATCACCTGCTTCGCGGTCTGAGCGGGGATGCGGCCGAGGGTCTCGAGCGGGATCAGCTCGATCTCGCCCTGCTCGCCGTCGATGCCCTCCTCGAGGTTCCGCCAGATCGAGATCACTCCCGACTCGCGGTCCATCCTGCAGCCGAACTCCTCGGTGTCGAGGGAGTTGAAGTGCTTCCGTGCGGCGCTGACCATGGCCTGTTCGAGGTCGCTGATGAGCAGCTCGCGATCGATGTTCCGGTCACGGGCGATTGAGTCGAGGATGCGAAGCGTTTCCGAGTTCATCGGGGTCCACCTTGTGGTTCTGTTGTGTTGACGAGGTTGCCTGGTTGCCGTGTTGTCCGGTGCGCGAGCACCTTTGGTCGAGAGAAGACGGGGGATCCCGAAGAACGCCGCAAGCCACGGACGCGGAACGCGCTCGTGGCTCACCCATTCAATGCCCGGAGGCATGATCCAGAATCCGTGGTGCCGCCGTCACATCATGGACAGCACTCCGCGGCGAAAGGCGGTGAATCCGCCTCCTGGATCGACTGTGGTTGGTGGAACGTGGTCCTGATCATCGGACGCCTTGCACCTTTGCAGTCAGAGAACGAGCGAGCGAAACGTTCGGGACGGTTCCCGAATCGGAGATGATATCCAATGCGCCCCTGAACGGCAATCAATCGGACTCGGTCCGGTCAGGACGGGTTGGAGGGGGGTTCAGGGGCGACAGGCGGGATTTCCCGCCCCGGTTCGGGGCTGGGGATTCCGTCCAGGATCCGGACGGCGCTGCTGCCCCGGTGATGCCCGAGGGTGCCGGTGAACTTCGGCGAACCTCCCACGGACACCACGACCGGCTCCCCGGCGGGCTTCTGGGTGGTGATGAGGTCACCGACCTGGAGCTGGCGGAGCTCCTCGAAGGTGATGGAGGTGGAGGCCAGGGTGACCTCGAGATCGAGGGCGGCCTCGGAGAGTCCCTGCTCGATCATCGTGCGGACCGTGCCCCCGGACTCCTCCCGGGAGTTCACGAACCAGTTCTGGGTGTTGAAGTCCTCGGTGAGGGGCTCGATCACGTTGTAGGGCAGGCAGAGCTTCATGGTGCCCGAGCGCCCGCCCATCCGGACCTCGAAGCCGATGACGACCACCACCTCGTTGGGGGGGACGATCTGCACCAGCTGGGGATTGGTCTCCATCTCCCCCAGGAGGAACCCGAAGTCGTCGATCGCCGCCCAGGCGTCGTTGAGCGGCTGCATTCCGCGCTCGAGGATCCTGCGGACCAGCCGCATCTCGATCATGGTCATCGGACGCTGCGGCACGAAGAGGTCCCGGGTGTTCCCGCCCATGAGGCGGTCGAGTATCGGGTAGATGATCAGCGGGCTGATCTCGAGGCAGAACTGCCCGTCGAGGGGGTCCCCGGAGATCAGGCTGAAGCAGGTCGGGTTCGCGAGACTGGAGAGGAACTCCGAGTAGGTCATCTGCTCGGCCTGCTCGACGCGCACCTCGACGATGGTGCGGAGGAATCCCGAGAGCGAGGCCCCGAAGTTGCGGGCGAACGCCTCGTGCAGGGTCTGGAGGGACCGCATCTGGTCCTTGCTGATGCGTTCCGGACGCTTGAAGTCGTAGCTCCGGATCTCCACCGTCTCGTTCTGGCGGCGGTGGCGGGAGAAGATCTCGCGGGGGTAGAGGATCCCCTCGTCCCCGGGTGCGGCGTTCTCGATCACGTCGGCATTCGCCAGGGGGTCGGGATAGGTGTCAGCCATGTCGATGCTTATCGGAAGGCAGCGGCCCGCTGCTTGAACGTCTCTTGCCCGTGGACGGCCATTCCGTCACGCGGACCCACCGGGATAAGTCATCCGGAGCCGGTCTTGTTCAGCATCCTCGGGGGAAGCTCGACGTAGACTGTGGGCATGGCCTGGCTGATCCCGACCATCCTCCTCCTGACCCCCCTCCCGGGGGTCCAGAACAGTGATTCAAGCGCCCTCGGGGCCTCGGAGGCGCCTCCGGTGCTGGAGGCGATGCTGGTCAGCTCTCGTCCCAAGATCCGGCCCGGGGAGTGGTGCACCCTTGCGTGGGTCCTCGAGGCCCCGGACGGGGAATCGGTGGTGATCGGCCCCCCCGACGACGGGATCATGCCCCAGCCCGGCACCGAGCAGACGGACACCCGACTTCGCTGGCTCACGGACGAGGACGGCTCCTTCAGCCTGATCCCGGACCTGCTCTCGGTCCAGTGGCCGAACACCGTGGAGGTCGAGGGTTCGGAGCGAGGCGGCATCCAGCTGCCCCAGACGATCTTCATCCCGGTCAAGGCGGGTCCGGAGAGCATCGTGGGGGAAGCGGTCATTCGATTCGCACTCGAGGGGGTGCGCCTCGGGGGGGAACCCGCCGACTTCCTGATCGAGGAGGAGGTGACGGTGGAGGTCGTCCATCCCACGGATCCCAACGCCACGGACATGGAGGGCGTGAACCCGATGATCTTCACCACCTGGCGCGGGGAGCTGCCCGACTGGAGCGTGCGCGACACGACCCCGTCCAAGCCCCGCAAGCCCGCGCCCCCGGCGATCTGGCTGGTCTTCATCATCCCGCTGGGCATCGTCCTGCTCGCGCTCACCTGGGCGTTCGCCACCAAGAGGATGTGATGCAGTCGCGGCGCAAAGACACTAGGCTGCAGGAGCGATCTGGCCCCCGGAGTCCCCGCTTGCCAACCACCCGACCCCACCTCACCATCGCGACGTTGGTCGCCCTGAGCGCCGTCCCCGCGGCGTCCGGCCAGGGGTTCGACCTGGACTCGCTGGGCCAGACCAGCTTCGGGGACAGCCGCGACGTGGTGTCCGTGGCCTTCGAGCCGACGACGACCGAGGCCGTCCGGGGCGGGACCGTCTCCGTCGAGGTGGTCTTCCAGATGAAGGACGGCTGGCACATCTGGCCTCAGGAGGGCGGCGCCCCGCAAGGCAGCACGGTCTTCGACGGGGCGGAGTGGACCGCGATCGACGTGGTGGAGGCCGAGGGGCTCGTCATCCGCTCGATCAGCTGGCCCGAGACCCACGAGGTGCCGGTGGACCTGGGTTTCGGCCCCGCCGACTACGCGGTGTTCGAGGGCCGGGCGGTGGCCACGGTGGAGCTCGAGGTGTCCGGGGACGCCCCCGCGCGTTCCTCGATCACGCTGTCCGCCTACTTCCAGGCCTGCGACGACTCGACCTGCCTCGCGCCCACGTTCGATCCCCCCACCGGGACCCTCGAGTTCACCGTCGCGGGGGCGACGCTGTCCTCCTCGAGCAGCGCGCCCGTCGGAACCCCCGCCACGGAGCAACCGGTCGGGTCCGGGACCGAGGCGTCCGGCGGATCCGCTCCCCCTCCGATCCGCGGTTCCGGCACCTCGTTCTTCGGACTCGAGCTTCCCGAGCTCGGTGGGACCGGCGGGGCGATCATCCTGATCCTGCTGGGCATCGCAGGCGGGTTCATCCTGAACCTCACCCCCTGCGTGCTCCCCGTCATCCCCATCAAGGTCATGACGCTCTCGCAGCACGCGGCCACCCCCGGCCGGGCGCTCACCCTGGGACTCTGGATGGCGCTCGGGGTCTTCGCCTTCTGGCTGGCCATCGGGCTCCCGGTGGTCTTCTTCGCCTCGGTCACCGATCCCTCGCGGATCTTCGGCATCTGGTGGGTGACCTTCGCCATCGGGGTGCTGATCGGGGTGATGGGGATCGGGATCATGGGCCTGTTCACGCTGTCCCTTCCCCAGTCGACGTACATGATCAACCCCCGCGCGGACAACGCCTGGGGGTCGTTCCTCTTCGGCGTCATGACCGCGGTGCTCGGGCTTCCCTGCTTCGGGTTCGTGGCGGGGGCCCTCTTCGCCGGGGCCGCGACGCTGCCCCCGATCGTGACCCTCTTCATCTTCGGATCGATCGGCATCGGGATGGGCGCTCCCTACCTGGTGCTCGCGGCGTTCCCGCGGCTGGTCGAGAGCATTCCGAGGACGGGACCGGCCAGCGAGCTGGTCAAGCAGGTCATGGGTCTGCTCCTCCTTGCGGCCGCGGCGTACTTCATCGGTTCCGGCCTGATCGGCCTGGTCGCGGAGCAGCCGTGGATGTCGAAGCTGCTCCACTGGTGGGCGATCGCCATCGCGCTGGTGCTCGCCGGCGGCTGGCTGACCCTGAGGACCTTCCAGATCACGCCACGCTGGGTGCCGCGGACCGGCTGGACGCTGGTGGCGGTCGCGCTGGCGTTCGTGCCGACCTGGTACTCCGTGCGGGCGACCGAGAAGGCCCGGGTGACCTACGAGGCCTTCGAGGAGGCGAGGCTGCAGAGCGCGGGACGCTACCTCACGAACGTCTGGAACCCCTACGACCCGATCACCTTCGAGGCGGCGCGGGAGGACGGCAAGGTGGTGGTCGTGGACTTCACGGCCGAGTGGTGCATCAACTGCAAGGCGCTGAAGGCCGGGGTGCTGGACGTGGACCCGGTTCGTCGACGGCTCGCGGAGGACGACCGGATCGTGATGTTCACCGCCGACAACACCTCCCGGAAGGCCTACGGCTGGGAACTCATGAGGGAGATCGGCCAGACCGGGATCCCCCTGCTGGCGATCTGGTCCCCGGAGGACGCGGCGAACGACCCCTGGCAGTCGACGGCCTACACCGCGAGCCAGGTGATCGAGGCACTCGACCAGGCGGAATCCACGGTCCCCGGGGCGGGCGGTTGATGGGGTACCGGTACACGGTCCGGGCCAGCTTCGAGGACCCGCGGGTCGCATGCGAATGGATCGAATGGCTGGCCGGCGGGCACTGCCGGGAGGTCATCGAGGGCGGCGCCATCCGTGCCGAGGTGTTCCGGCACGAGGGGGACGACCCCACCGTCGAGGTCCGGTACGACTTCCCGGACCGCGCGGCCTTCGAGGCCTACGAGCGACGTCACGCCCCACGCCTCCGGGAGGAGGGCCTGCTCCGCTTTCCCGTGGAACGGGGCATCGCCTACCAGCGTAGCTGCGGCGAGGTCGTTCACTCCGAGGACTGACGGAGGAACTCCAGCCGTTGTTCGTAGCCGACCCGCTGCGGCTCCGGGTAACGCACCAGGGGGTCGAGTCGCAGCCGTCGATCGACGAGGAGCGCCCGTTCCAGCGCGGCCGCCTCGGCAACCCGGTCGTCGCCGCGACGAAGCGCCTCCACCAGGCCCGCATGAAGGCGGGGATCACCGGGATGTTTCAACAGCGCGAGTCGGAACGCCTCGGCCACCGGCTCCCATGAACCGTCGGGATCGAGCTCCGCCAGTGAACGCTCGATCCAGGCGGAGGTGATCGCGCCCTGGACGGGGGCGCCGGCGGATTCCAGCCGACGTGCCCGGGCGAGGGCCTCCAGCAGCAGGGCCGCCCGCTCGTCCCGGGGGGTCCCGGGTTCGGCGGACAGCTGCCGGAGCTGGTCGATCGAGGCCCAGGCCGGCACCAGGTTGCGGGGGTGGAGGTCCCAGCAGGCGACCAGTCGCTCGACCACCTCGCGACGCAGCTCGGGGGCGAGGAGCCGGAGGAGGTCGGCCGCGATGAGGGAGGGATCGTTCGAACCGGGGGCCAGGGTGGAGATCTGCTCGAGGGTCAACTGCGAGGGATCGGTGAATCGGGTGGCCTCGGCCAGCACCTGGTCCAGCGCCTCCATCCTGGAGATCGGGGCCAGTGAGGAGGGCGGCTGGCGGAAGGCCTCCCGGAACCCGGCCGCGGAACGCAGGGGCTGGGCGGCCGCCTCGAGGCGGGAATCGACCTCGAGCTGCGGACGTACGCAGGCAACGAAGAGCCCCACTCCACAGAGCACCGGCACCAGCGCGACGAAGGGGTCGCTGGCGTGGAGGATGCGGCCACGGGCCACCGAGAGGGCGCCGAGCACCCCCCAGGCGAGGGCGACGGTCCCCGGATTCACGAAGAGCAGGTCGAGCACCGACAGCGAGAGGAGCGTCGCGGTGGTGGCGCCCAGCATCCACGACACCGCGGGACCGCCACGGGCGTCGAGGACTCCGCGGGCGCAGAGGAACACGACCAGGGCGACGAGGACCCCGAGCAACCTCAGGAGGAGCAGCTGGGGGGTGAGTGATCCCTGCTCGAGGCTCATCGCGAGGTAGCCCGCGACGGCGATGGCGAGGAGGAACAGCAGCGACTGGCGAGGGAACACCACTCCGGGGATGAACCGCGAGGCCCCGCAGCGGAACGCCAGCAGCAGGAGCAGGCAGATCCAGGTGCTTCCGAGCACCCCCAGCGAGACCAGCCAGTCCGCGATGACGTTGTGGACGCTGGCCGGCTCCTCCGGGCTCAACGCGGGACGCACCGCGAGGAAGGCGGACTGGAATCCGTCGGGTCCGATCCCGATCAGCGGATGCTGCACGATCAGGGAACTGGCACCCAGCAGGTACTGCCACCTGAAGAGCAGGCTCAGCTCGCCGCCCAGGGCATCCGCACCCAGCAGGCCTCGCACGAGGACCGCCCCCAGGGTGATCGCGAGCGCGGCCACGGCCAGGACCCCCGCCAGGCGGAACCCGCGATCGCGGAGGCGGGGAACCAGGCGGGGCGCCACGCCCACCACCAGCCCGAGCAGGACCGCGCCGATCGCGCCCTTCGATCCGTTGACGAGCAGCATCACCAGGAATCCCCCGAGGGCCAGCATCCAGAGCAGCCACCGTGCGGTGCGCGGCGTTCCCGCCGCGTGGTCGCGATCACCTCCACCCCGGCTCCCCCCGGTGGCCAGCAGGGAACCGACGCCGAGCACGAGCCCGATCGCCATCAGTCCGCTGAAGAGGTTGGCGAGCCCGAACCAACCGGTGGCCTCGGGTTGGACCAGACGGCGTTCGTAGAGTCGGGCCTTCGCGGACCCGGGCTCCCAGCCGAAGCCCGCGAGCATGGCCTCGCGATTGGCGTTGAAGTAGTCGACCAGCGCGGGGTGCTCGATGAGCAGCTGTCCGGCCCCCCGGATCACCAGCATCCCGAGGACCCCGAGGAACCCGGCCAGGACCATCGATCGGACCCCGGGGGCGCGGCAGGCGTGGGCCAGCACCACGCCCACGGACACCGCCGCGAACCAGTCGACCCCGAGCCAGAAGGCGGTGGCATCGGCGCGACCGTGCAGCACGATCGGCACCAGGGGAAGCAGCCAGAGCAGGAGCAGCCCACGGTCGAGTCCGCGCCCGGAGAATCGCTCCCCCAGCAGGACGAGGGTCCCCGCCAGCAGGATCCAGATCGAGCACAGGGCCGAGCCACCGGGACCGAGCCCGAACCAGGGGACGGGCTGGGCGAGGGGATCGACGTCGAAGGAGGGGTCGGGGGAGATCATCACCAGGCAGCGGAAGGCGACCAGCCCGAGCAGCGCGGCGGCCCCGATCGGGACCAGGGCGCTTTCAGCGGGATTGGAGGTTCCGCCCGACTCAGTCATCGCCCGGCTCCGGGGAGGGGCCGAGTCCGCGTTCGAGCAGGGCGAGCCCGGCCAGGAGCACCAGGGTGGCCGCCACGAGCAGCAGCGCGAGCACGGGCGTGACGGAACCGAGCACCAGCCCGTTCACGCCGGTGGCCACGGTGATGGCCCAGATGACCAGCACCGCCTGGCGGGTCGAGAGCCCGTGGCCGACGAGTCGATGGGAGAAGTGCTGCTGGTCCCCCACGAAGGGACTCCGGCCCTGCAGGCTGCGGAGCACGACCACGCTGGTGAAGTCGTACAGCGGGACCGCGAGGACCACCAGGGGCATGAACACCCCGTACCAGGCGGTACCGAGGGCGTACTCGGGATCCCCCGCGTCGACGAACGTGATCCGTACCGAGGCGACCGCGATCAGCCAGCCGATGACCATCGAGCCCCCGTCGCCCATGAAGATCTTCGCGGGGGGGAAGTTGAAGACCAGGAACCCGAGCTGGGCGCCCGCCAGCAGGGCGAGGGAGATCGAGATGAAGTACTGGTCGTTCAGCAGCGTCGCGACCATCAGGACCAGGGCGACGATGGTCCCCACCCCCGCGGCGAGCCCGTCCATGTTGTCCAGGAAGTTGAAGGCGTTGGTGACGACCACCAGCCAGAGGATCGACAGGGTGCAGGAGGCGATCCAGCCCAGGGGGCCGAACCCGTCGAGCAGGTGGAGCAGTCGCACGTCGAAGAACAGCACCAGCATCCCGGCGATCAGCAGCTGCAGCACCAGCTTGAGCGAGGCCGGCTGGGCGACGCGGTCGTCGACCAGTCCCATGACGTGCAGGACCAGGCACGAGGAGATGATCGCGACCCAGGTCCCGGCCTGGTCGAGGATCCTGAGATTGACCGCCCCGGCGACGGAGGGATCCTCCGGCGGACTGATGGTGGCCCACAGGTAGGCGACGCCGACCGCGAGCGGGAGGACCGCGGCGAGGAAGATGGCGATCCCCCCGATGTTGGGAACCGACCTCAGCCGCTTCGCATGACCCTCCGATCCCGCGGAATCGAGCATGCCTCGTCGCCTCCCGGCGCGTACCAGCCACCAGACCAGCGGGGCGCTGGCCAGGAAGCCGATGGGGATCGCGAGGAGGATGAACGCAAGCATCTGGGACCACCTTCGAGGAGGGCAACCGAATGGTAAGGGTTCATTCGGATCGAGACCCCCGATGGCCGCAGGAAAGGGTGAGGGGGGGGAACGGGAACGGAATCCGGTCGGGCACCGACCCAGCTGCTAGGCTGCGTCGATGCAAACCATGACCGTCTTCTGCTCGGCTTCCTCGGGGATCGACCCCGTCTTCAACGTCGCGGCTCGTCGGACCGGGGAGGTGCTCGCGGAACGTGGCATCGAACTGGTCTACGGAGGAGGTGCGGTCGGGTTGATGGGCGAGACGGCCCGCGCATGCAAGGCGGCGGGGGGACGCGTGACCGGGGTGATCACCCAGCACCTCCTTGACTCCGAGCAGGGCTGGACGGGCTGCGACGAACTGCTGGTGGTCGAGACCATGCAGGAGCGGAAGCGGGAGATGATGGACCGCGCGGAGGGCTTCCTCACGCTTCCCGGGGGACTCGGGACCTACGAGGAGTTCTTCGAGACGCTCGTGGCCAGGCTGCTCGAGGAGCACCGGAAGCCGATCGGGGTGCTCAACGACCGGGGGCATTTCGACCCCCTGAGGGAGATGTTCACCCACGGGATCGAACACCGGTTCATCACCCGACCGACCCTGAGGCTCGTGCACTTCGGCACGGATCCGGCGGAACTCGTCGACGAGCTGGTGCGGACCGAGACGGTGGAGATCGACCCCGAGGAGTTCTACCCCTCCAAGAGCGACTGACCCCGGCGGCTGCGGGTATCCTGTGGCCGATGTCGGAACCGATTGGAATCATCGCGGGCGGCGGACAGCTGCCGATGCTCATCGCGCGGGGGATGCGGAAGGCCGGCCGGGAGGTCTGCGTGATCGGGCTGCGGGGGCACTGCTCCGAGGCGATCCTCGAGGAGGCCGACCGAAGCACCACCGCGGGAGCCCTCAGGATCGGCGGCTGGATCAGGGCCTGCCGCCGCTTCGACGTCCGGGAGGCGGTCCTGGTCGGGAAGGTCGACAAGGCCGGCATGCATGCGCCGTTCCGACTGCTGAGCAACCTCCCGGATCTGGCGACGATCAACATCTGGTATCGTCGGCTGCGCGACGACCGCCGCTCGGCGCCCCTGCTTCGTGCGGTGGCGGACGCGCTCTCGGAGAAGGGAATCAGCCTCATCGACTCCACCACGTACATCAAGGAGCACCTCGCGGAGGAGGGCGTCATGACCGACGCACGACCGGCGTCGCACCTGATGCAGGACGTGGCCTTCGGCTGGGGGATACTCCGGCAGACGGTCGAGCTGGAGATCGGCCAGGCGATCAGCGTCCGCGAGCGGGACGTGATCGGGGTGGAGGCGATCGAGGGGACGGATCGACTGATCCAGCGCAGCCACGAACTGTGCCCGCGGGGCAACTGGACCCTCCTGAAGACCGCCAGCTCGAACCATGACATGCGGACCGACGTCCCGACGATCGGGCTGCAGACGATCGAGCGGATGAAGGCCTGCGGGGGGCGGTGCATCGCGGTGGGCGCGGGCCGGGTGATCCTGCTCGACCGACCGAAGGTCATCGAGGCCGCCAACCGGGCGGGCATCACCATCGTCGGCATCGGCGCGGACGGCCCCGGCATTGACTGAGCGCCCCTTCGTCTCGAGGGCGGGAGCCAAGCTCGACCACGCGCTGGATGCATTCGGGTTCGAGGTCTCTGGACTTCGTTGCGCGGACTTCGGATGCAACGTGGGCGGATTCACCGACTGCCTGCTCCAGAGGGGTGCCCGGGGCGTGGTCGCGATCGACACCGGCTACGGGGTGCTGGCCTGGAAGCTGCGCAACGACGACCGGGTGGAGGTCAGGGAGCGGACCAACGCCCTGCACGCGGATCCCCCGGACGAACCCCTCGACCTGGTGGTCATCGACCTTGCGTGGACCCCCCAGCGGCTGGCCCTGCCCGCCGCCCGGGGGTGGCTGGCGGGCACGGGGCACGTCATCTCCCTCGTCAAGCCGCACTACGAGCTCGGGGAGGATCGGCGGCACCTTCTGGAGGAGGGCTTCCTCCCCCAGGAACTGGCGCCGGAGGTGCTCGGGGAGACGCTCGAAACGATGGGGGAACTCGGATTCGAGGTGCTGGGAAGCACGCAATCCCCCCTGGTCGGGGGCAAGAGTTCGAGGAAGCGGGGAGTCCCGGGAAACATCGAGTACCTGGTGCTCCTGAAACCCACCACGAAGGGGTGAGTCCGTCCGCCCGGGAGGCCCTTCGACCCCGGCGAAACAGCTGAAAATGAGGTAGAATGGGAGATCGGAAACCGAGCCGCGGAACGGACCCGCGGCCCCGGCAATCGATCGGCCGGAAGACCCCGGACGGCCCACGGAACCCACGCGCACGCCATGCCCGAAGTCAGCGACAACCTCCCCCCCTCCGACCCCGGCGAGGGTACCGCCACCGCGGACGGGGACGTGCCGAGGGATCGCATCGTCGACCTCGAGATCGACCGCGAGCTGCACGACTCCTACCTGACCTACGCCATGAGCACCATCATGGATCGGGCGCTCCCCGACGTCCGGGACGGGCTCAAGCCCTCGCAGCGACGGATCCTGGTCGCGATGCACGACCTGAACCTGACCCCCGGTCGCAAGCACATCAAGTGCGCGAAGATCGCGGGCGACACCTCGGGCAACTACCATCCCCACGGCGAGAGCGTGATCTACCCCACGCTGGTCAACATGGGCCAGGACTGGAAGACCCGCACGCTGCTGGTGGACAAGCAGGGCAACTTCGGGTCGATCGAGGGGGACCCCCCCGCCGCGATGCGATACACCGAGGCCCGGATGACGCACGCGACCATCGCCATGCTCGAGGACATCAAGTCCGAGACCGTGGACTTCCGACCGAACTACGACGACCGACTCATGGAACCGGTGGTGCTGCCCGCCAAGTTCCCGAACCTGCTCTGCAACGGATCGAGCGGAATCGCGGTCGGCATGGCCTCCAGCATGCCCCCACACAACGTGTCCGAGGTCTGCACCGCGATCATCGCGGTGCTCGAGGACCCCGACATCGACGTCCAGGGGCTGCTCGAGATCATGCCGGGCCCGGACTTCCCCACCGGAGGGACGATCGTGGGCCGCCGCGGCATCGTGGAGGCCTACGCCACCGGACGTGGTCGGGTCACGGTCCGCGGCAAGGTCCGTCACGAGGAACGGAAGGGTCGCGACTACCTGGTGATCGAGGAGATCCCCTACCAGGTGGTCCAGTCGAACCTGCTGGAGAAGCTCGCGATCGAGGCGGGCAAGGACGGACGGATCCCCGACATCGCGAACATCCACAACCACTCCGGCCGCACCGCGCAGACCCGCATCCTGGTCGAGCTCAAGCGGGGCGCGGATCCCTCGGTGGTGGAGCGGCAGATCTACCGGTTCACCCCCCTGCAGTCCACCTTCTCGATCATCAACATCGCCCTGGTCAACAACCGACCGCGAACCCTCTCCGTCAAGCAGTTGATCCAGTGCTGGATCGACCATCGTCGCGAGGTGATCCGGCGCCGCACGGAGTACCTGCTCCGCCGCGCGCGGCAGGATGCACACAAGCTGGAAGGCAAGATCTACGCGGTCTGCGACATCGAGGAGGTCATCAAGCTGATCCGGGCCAGCAAGACCCGGGAGGAGGCGATCCGGCGACTCCAGGAACGCGCCTTCAGGATCCCGCCCGACCACGAGCACGCAGGCGAGATCCCCTCGCGACTGATCGAGGCCTCGAACGAGGGTGACGGGGTGCTGCTGACCCACGTCCAGGCGGAGGCGATCGGGGCCCTGCGGCTGATCCAGCTGGTCGGACTCGAGATCGAGACCCTGACCGCGGAGCTGCGGAAGCTCCACGACGAGATCGAGGACTACGAGTCGATCCTCGCGAGCGAGGAGCGGGTGCGGGGCATGATCCGCGACGACTGCCGGGAGATCGCGGAACGCTTCGGGGACGATCGCCGCACCACCATCGAGGAGGGCGACGCGGACGACCTCGAGATCGAGTCGCTCATCCAGGAGCACGACGTGGTGGTCACGATCTCCCACGAGGGCTACGTCAAGCGGCTCCCGGTCGACACCTA
>PKCS01000065.1 GCA_002862305.1 Phycisphaerae bacterium
CGCGGTCGGCCCCTTCAGGCACCCGCGGATGGTCTTGACCTCCGAGATCGAGGCGTACCGCACCACCTGGGCGGTGGAGGGCTTGCTCCCGCTGTCCTGGTTGCAGTCGCCGTCCCAGTCGGGTCCCAGCGTCGCGCCGGCCCCCGGGAGCGCAAGGGTGATCGCCACGATCGGCAGCAGGCCGAACACGGTTCCGAGTCGATGATGGATCATGATTTCTCCAGCGTCAGTTGGCCGTCCTCATTCTGAGGCTGGCTTCCGTCGATTCCCAGTCGAATCTTGCAACTCCCGGGAAAACCACGACCACGCACCCCCCAGCGGGGTCAAATCGCCTCCGCGGGTGGACTATCGGCCGGTGCTCAGCGCGCCTCGACCACGCGGGTCAGCGCCTCGACCCGTCGCGAGATCGCCCGCGACGCCTCCGGCACCGATGCGGTCGGACCGGATCGCGCCAGCCGTTCGCGCAGCTCGCGGACCCGTTCCTCGAGTTCCGGCAGGGTCGCCCGGATCGCCTCCAGCTCGCGGACCCGCTCGGTCCGCCCCGCGGCCGCGGCGGCCGCGAGGGCCTCGGGCAGTGCCCGGGATGCGAGCAGGCCGAGCCCGGTCGACGCGTCGTCGAGGAGGATCCCGGCCTCCCCCGCGGCGGCTCCCTGGTTGAAGACGATGCGGGGTGCGTCCGTCGGCGCGGCGCCGCGCCTCCCGTCGCCCGCCCCCGCCAGCCACGCGACCGTCCCCCCGACGACCAGCAGTCCGGGGACCAGGAACCAGCCCGGTCGGGTCGTGCGGGCCCCCGCCGGGCGCCGCCAGGGAAGCATCAGGAGCAGGGACCCCGCGCCCACCACCAGTGCGGGGACCGGACGGCCCTCGCGCAGCAGGAGCAGGCCGCCCACCGCCAGCAGGCAGGTCGCCACCCACCGCATCAGGGTGGGGGGGGACGCGGGCGTCCGGTCGGTGGCGGCGGCGACCACCAGGAAGCAGCCGCCGGCCAGGCAGGAGATCGTCCAGATCATCGATCGCTCCGGTCAGTCACCCTCGGGGGGCGCCAGCTTCCGGAGTCCCTTGGCCTCCAGGAACTGGCAGGCGAGGGCCTCGTAGATCGAGGGCTTGCAGATCATGTTCGCGATCCACGCGGCGATCAGTGCCGCGAACATGAGGGGGAGGATCATCCCGTACGCGCCGGTCATCTCGAACATGATGGTGAACACCGTGATCGGGCTCTGCACCACCCCGGTGAAGTACGCGCACATGAAGATCATCATCACCTCCGGCAGGCCGATCCCGGGGGCGATGTATCCGTTGAGGATCGGGTAGCACAGCTGCCCGAGGCCCGCGCCGGTGGCGAGGCTGGGGTCGAAGAGCCCGCCGGGGATCGCGCTGATCAGGCTGACGAAGCTCGCCGAGGCCTTGGCCAGCGGGTAGTACCACTTCGCGGTGGGTTCGCCGACCTCGTGCGCCTCCAGCAGCATCGCCTTCGCCTGCGTGTAGCCCCCGGTGTAGCTCTCCCCGAAGGAGCAGATCGCGATCACCGCCAGCGCCAGGCCGAGCACCGCGCCCGTCTTCCAGGGATGCTTCACCAGGAAGGGGCTGGTGAACTTGCTGGCCAGGACCACCAGGCGGCCGAACCAGCCGCCGAGGAAGCCCGCGAACACCGCGATCACCGGCACCGCGATCCACTGGCGCAGGTCGCCGAGGAAGGTGTCCCCCGGTCCCGGGGAATCGGTGCCGAGCGGCAGCATCGATCCGGCGTTGACCGCGCCGTAGAAGTAGTAGTTCCCCATGAAGAACACGCACACCCCGCAGGCGAGGGCGGTGGTCCGGATGATGCAGACCACGCTCTTCTTGTCGAAGAGGTGCCCGACCTCCTCGAAGCAGAAGATGATCCCCGCGATGGGGGTGTTGAAGGCCGCGGCGATCCCGGCCGCGGAGCCGGCGAGGATCAGTCCCCGCTCGACCAGGAACGACGGAAGCCTGAAGAACCGGCTGCACAGGTACATGTAGCAGGCACCCACGTGGACCGAGGGCCCCTCGCGACCCACGGTGATCCCGCTGAAGAGCGCCCCGGTGAGCAGCAGGATCTTGCCGATCGAGATCTTGATCGAGAGCATCATCGAGCGCTGGGGGCATTCCCCGATCTTGAGGGCCGCCATCGCCTGGGGGATGCCGGTGCCCTCGGTGCCCGCGAACCACTTCCTCTGGACGACGACGATCAGCATCATCATCGTGGCCATGAAGCCCGCGGGGATGATCGTGGCCCAGATCCCCGAGATCCTGGTCCCGAGGATCGGCTCCTCTCCCTGCAGCATCTTCATGAAGGTGCCGCCCCAGGTCTCCGCCTGGATGAAGTAGTAGGCCGCGAAGCCGGTCATCAGCGCGGCCACCGAAGTGACCACCCAGACCTTCCAGTTGCTGCCGCGGTCACCTCGGTCCTGCGTCTCGCTCTGCTGGTCGGCCATCGTTCGGTCCTCGATAGGTCGCTGGTCGGTCCCGGGGCAGCGGGGCGTCCGGCCCCGGAGCCTGCGTCAGTGCCGCAGGCTCCGCAGTCGGTTGGAGGCCGCGATCTGGTACACGCCGGCGAAGATGAACTGCACCCCGAAGAAGATGCTCAGCACCAGGATCATCAGGCCCGGCACCAGGAGCATGAAGATCCCGGCGACGAAACTGGCGATCCCCATGGCGATCAGCATTCCCCGCGCCTGGTGGCCGGAGAGCCCGATCCCCGCCGCGACCTGCATCGCCCCCACCAGCAGGGTCGCGATCCCCAGCAGGGTGACCATGATGTCCAGCGACTGCCCGGGGTCGAGGATCAGCACCAGGCCGATCCCGGCCGCGATCACCGGCATGAACCACCGGATCGCGGACGCGGCCCCCGCACTCGATTCCTGGCCCGCGGCGAAGATCCCGATGATCGCCCCCAGGATCAGGAGGTACCCGACGATGGTCACGAACGCCGCCGGCATCTCGTACGGCGCGATCAGCAGCAGGATCCCCATCAGCAGCATGAGGCATCCGTCGATCAGGAAGATCCACCACTTGGCGGAGAGGTTCTGTCGGGCTTTGATGGCGATGGCCATGGTCGGGTGGCTCCTCTCGGGGGCGGGTAGCATGGAGATGGGAGCACCCCGCATGACCGCCGGACATGATGATACTTCGGTCACGCTCGACGCGTGGCACCAGCTGCATTCACCACGAACCCGGGACCTGCTGCTCGCGGTGGAGGCGATCGAGACCCCCGGGCCCTCGGAACTGGGCCGATTGCGGCGGGAATGGCCGGCCCCGGTGGTGTCCGCGGCCCTTGAACTCAGCCGGGCCCGTCGCAAGGCCCGGGCCAAGTTCGAGCACGCCTCCGAGCTCTGGTGCGACGTCCCCGGTGTGGAACAGGCGAGTTCCGAGCAGGTCGCGGGGTGGAAGGCCGGACGCTTCCGCGAGGCGGGCGCGGAGTCCGTCCTGGACCTCTGCTGCGGGATCGGCGGGGACACTCGATCGCTGGCCGCGGTGGCCGCGGTGCACGCGATCGACCTGGACCCGATTCGCTGCTGGATGGCCGGGCTGAACGCGGGGTGCACCACCGAGGTCGCGGACGCCGCCGAGGTCGGGGTCGTGGACCGGTACCTGCACGTCGATCCCGCTCGGCGGGACGAGCGAAGCGGGCGGCGCCGCTGGAACCCCGAGGACCATCGCCCGCCGTGGTCGGTGCTCGGCGGGATGCTGGCCCGCGCGCGCGGCGCGGCCTGCAAGCTGGGCCCCGGGCTGCCGCTTCCCCTGGATGGCGCGCCGGACGGAACCGAATACGAGGTGATCCAGGAACGTGGCCAGCTGGTCCAGGGCGTGCTCTGGTGCGGTGCACTGGCCCGGGAACCCGGCCGGCGGCGTGCGACGCTGCTTCCCGAGGCCGCCACGGTCTGCGGGAACCCCGGCCGGATCGTGGCGCCGGCACGGCCCCCGGTCCCCGGCGAGTACCTGGTCGAGGCCGCCCCCGCCCTCGAACGCACCGAACTGGTCGCCCACCTGCTCGGGGACCGTGACGACGTGGGGGAGCTCGCGCCCGGCCTGGGCCTCCTCGGTTCGCCGTCGCCCCTCGACCCCCCGTGGTTCACCAGCTGGCTGGTCGAGGAGGTCCTTCCCATGCGCGAACGGCCGCTTCGCCGGTGGCTGCGGGACCACGACACCGGGGAGGTGGTGGTGCGCACCCGGGGCGGTGCGGTCCCGGTCGATGAGTGGGCGAAGTCGCTGCGTGGCGAGGGCTCGACTCGCCGGGTGCTCTTCGCGCTTCGCCTGGGGGATTCGCTCCGGGCGGTGGTGGTTCAGTCCACCGACTGACCGGGGGCCAGGGCCTGCAGCTGGTCGAGGTTCCGCCCCATGAGGGTGGTGAACGTCTCGGTCCCGTCCGGGGTGGGGGGGTTGGCGAGGGGCATGACCAGCACCGGCTCCAGCCCGAGTTCCCGCAGGACCTCGAGTCGCTCCGCGGTGGGGGCGGACGGCACCAGCAGGTGCCGCGCCCCGGTGGCGAGCACCAGGTTGCGCAGGCTCTCCATCCCGTCGTGGGGGGTGGGCTCGTTCCAGTGCCAGTCCGCCTCGTGCAGGTCGAGCCCGCAGGCGGAGGCCAGGTACTCGTAGACGGGTTCACTGCCGATGATCGGCGGCAGCTCGAGGCCGCGGATGAGGGCGGCCTGGTCGGCCAGTGCGCCGAGTTCCGCCATGAGGTCCTCGGCCCGGGCGCGGATCCCGACGGTGCTCACCCCGGGCAGCCGGTTCTGCATCCCCGCCGCGGCGGCCGCCGCCTGCTCCCGCGCGAGGTTCGGGTCCAGCCAGGTGTGGGAGGCCCAGTGGGCGTGGTCGTGGACCCCCTCGCCCTCCGGACCGTGCTGGTGGTCGTGGTCGTGGTGGTGGTGGTGCGTGGACTCGAGCCACTGGTCCCGGAAGGCGTTCGCGGTGATGATCGTCCGGGACCCGGGCAGGCTGGCGTTCGCGGTCCAGTTCGCGAACTCGGCGCCGTTGAGCAGGATCAGCGAGGCGTCCTGGATCTCGATGATCTGTTCCGGCGTCGGGCGGTAGTCGACCGCCGACTCCCCCTCGAGGCACGGGGAGTTGACCTCCACCTCGGTCCCGCCCATGACCTGCGCGAAGGATTGCAGCGGGAAGTTGTCCGCGAAGACGGTCGGGGGTCCCGAGGCCTCGGGGGCCGCGCCGCGGGGCTCCCCGGAGGTGCCGTCGCAGCCGGTCGCGGCGAGGAGGAGTGCCCCGGCGACCAGGCCGAGGAGGGGTGCGTGGTTCGTGGTCATGGTCGGGTTCCTTGTCCGGGGGATGCGGGGTTCAGTTGGCGAGTCGGAGCACGAGGTCGTCGGGAAGCGAGAACGAGCAGGCGAGGACCAGCAGCGCGAAGAGCGCGGCCCCTCCGGCGAGGATCACCACCTCCGAGAGCAGCAGGGTCGCGATGGTGGCCCGACCCGCACCGATCCTCGAGAGGGTATCCAGCTCGTCGCGGCGGAGTCGGATCGAGAGCGCCAGCACCAGGGCCACCACCGCGAGGGTGGCCACCCCGGTCGCGACCAGGATCCCCGCCAGCAGGGCCCCGATCTTGAACACGCGCTCGAGGACCTCCGCGATGACCACGCTCGGCCGGGCGAGCTGGATCTCCCCCCGCCGCTCGAGCCTCGCGCTGAGGATGGTCGAGGACTTCGCGTCCCTCGGCACCACCACCAGTCCCTCGATCGGGAGGTCCTCGGGGTTCCCGTGGAAGTGCAGGGTCTCCAGTCGTTCCGGGGTGAGTTCGGTGTAGGGGGTGATCGCCGCGCTGGCGATCGAGCGGCCCTCCTCGGAGGTTCCCATCAGGACCTCCGGTTCGTCCTTGACCTCCTCGAGGTCGATGTGGACGTGGCCGTGCCCCGCGATGATCCAGCTGGTCCGCAGGTCGCAGAAGACCGCCCCGTCGTCCGGGGAGCGGGCGGGGGCCAGGACCCCGGTGATCCGCAGTCGCAGGGGGTACCCGCCTCCGATGTCGAGCAATCCTTCGGGATCGGTGAGGATCGTGTCCCCCGGCCCGAGGCCGCGTTTCGCGGCCAGGTCCGCTCCCAGCACGCACTCGCCCGGCACCGCGAAGGAGCGTCCCTCGGCGATCCGGAGGTCCCGGAAGTCGAGGTAGCCCACGTCGGTCCCCACGACCGGTGCACCCCCGGCCCGGGCGCTGAGGGAGAGCGGCAGGGCGTCGGCGAGGCCCGAATCGGTGATCTCCCCCACGGTCCGCGAGGGGATCGAGCCGAGGGGCTCCGGGAGGAACCACAACGCCCCCAGCACCAGGTCGATGCCCCCGCCGGGTGCCCCGACCACCAGCGGGGTCCGGTCCGCCCGGGCCATGGTCGCGGTCTCGCCGCGTTCGATCAGCGACTGGATCACCAGCGGCAGCGCGGCGGAGATGCCCAGCGCCAGCACCAGGATCGAACTGCGCACCCCGTGGAACGCGAGGTGTCGCCAGGCGAGGTTGATCGCGTTGAGCAGGCCGCGGAGGTTCATGCGCTCGCCTCCGTCGCCGCCCGGTTCTCGGTGGTGAGGTCCACCACCCGGTCGAAGCGGGGGAGGATGACGTGGTCGTGGGTCACGACCAGCAGCGCGGCACCTGCGGTCGCCACCTCCTCGAAGAGCAGGTCGAGCACCGCCTCCCCGGTGTCGGGGTCGAGGTTGCCGGTGGGCTCGTCGGCGAGGACCAGCTGGGGGGAGCTCACCAGGGCCCGGCAGATCGCCGCCCGCTGTCGTTCACCCTGCGAGAGCCGGTGGGGCCGTCGCCGCAGCAGGTGCTCGATGCCCGCCCGGCTGGCGAGCTCGCGGGCCCGGTCGCGAAGCGCCCGGGTCACCGGTCGTCCGGCGAGGCGCACGGGCAGCAGGATCGAGTCCAGCACCGTGAGGTACTCGAGCAGTCGGAACTCCTGGAACACCAGCCCGATCGAGTCCAGTCGGGTGCGTCGGCGCTCGAGCTCGCCCCGGCCCGAGAGGTCCGCCCCGTTGAAGCGAACCGTACCGCGCGCGGGACGCTTGATGCCGCAGGCGAGGTCCAGGAGGGTCGACTTGCCGCATCCACTGCGTCCGATCAGCGCGACCCGCTCCCGGGCCGCCACCTCGAAGCCCGGGAGCTCGAGCTGGAAGGTGGTCCCCCGGTAGGAGAACAGGAGGTCCCTGAATTCGACGACGAGCTCGCTCATGTTCCAACATGATAGTTCGGGCGGACCCCCTCGGTCGCGCTCGCTCGCGGGAACCGGATTCCCGGCCGCCGGTCAACATCCCGGGGCCAGTGCTGGTAGCGTGGGTCGACCCGAATCCGGATTCCAGGGCCACTGCTGCATGAAGTCGCTGAACCACAACCACGAGGACCTCTTCGACCTGATGCACCTGCGACGGGGCGGCGCGCCCCGGGCGGCCCCCGGCGATCCCTCCGAGGCGGAGGGCGCCCAGACCGGGATCATGGAGGTCCTGCCCGCCGCCCTCATGGCCATCGTGAACTACCTGGTCTTCTCCCTGGCGCTGATGCTGCTCGCTCGATACGTCGTGGACCAGAAGCTCTTCGGGGTCTACAGCGCGGCGGTGGCCGCGATCACCGTGGCCGCCACCGCCGCCACCCTGGGCATGGAGAAGTACCTGCTGAAGATCGTGCCGAAGTACCGCGCGGAGCAGCGCATGCCGCTGGTCCGGGGCTTTCGCCGCTTCGCCCCGCTGGTGGTGGTGGTGGTGACCATCCTGGTGATGGGCGTGCTGCTGCTGGTCCACCGGCTGAGTCCCCCGTCCTCCGCGCTCTCCACCCCGACCTTCCTCCTCGCGATCTGGTTCCTCCCCGCGGTGGTCCTGGTCTGCTGGCTGGTGGAGGTGGTGACCACCGACGGCGCCTTCGTGGCCTCGATCGCGCTCTACCGGATCGTGCTGCCGATCCTGTTCCTGGGCGGGGTGCTGGGGCTGGGCTACCACTACGGAAGCCGGCACGTCACCGCGAGCCAGGGCGTGCTGGTCTGGTCCCTGAGCTGGACGGTGGTGCTGCTTCTGCTCTACGCGGTCTCGCGTGCGGTGCGGCCCCGCAACGAGGGGGCCGGCGACCGGAGCTTCAAGCGGATCCAGTGGCTGCGCCACTCGACCTCCTACCTGACCTTCAGCCTGCTGATGAGCCTGGTCACGAACCTCGGGGTGCTGGTCCTGGGGTTCATCCCCGACGCCAGGCAGGACACCGCGATCTTCGCGGCCGCCGCCCAGCTCGCGGGCCTGATCGTGGTGATCTCCACCGCGACCTCACGCTGGTACGGGCCCCGGCTCTCCGCCTGCCTCGCCCTCGGGGACGCCGCGGGGCAGAGCGCGTTCCTGCGTTCTCGCCAGCTGATGATGGGGGCGTTCGCGCTCGGGTTCATGGCCTTCCTCTGGTTCGGGGGGGAATGGGCCCTGGGCCTCTTCGGGCCGAAGTATCGCGCGGGATGGACCGCCCTGGTCATCATGGGGGTCGGGTCCTCCTTCAACTGCCTGCACTCGCTCTCGCCGTTGTACCTGCTCTACGAGGGACGCGAGCGCGTGGTGCCGTTGATGCTGGGCGGCGCGGTGGTGCTGCTGCTGGGTTCGGCGATCCCCCTGGGCCTGCTGATGGGCACCACCGGGGTCGCGATCGCGTACTCCGGGACCCTGGTCCTGGTCTACGGGGTCTTCACGCTGTTCGCCCGGCGTGACCGCCGGCGAATGCTCGCGAAACAGGGCCGGGGCGACCAGTTCACCTGGCTGTGACCGGTCCATCGCCATCGGTGACGCGAGCGGGGAACGGTCGTGCCCGGTTCGCTCAGGTGCTCAGGCCGTCGACCGCCCAGCCCTCGCGGTAGTCGGTCCTGACGAACTTGTCCGCCTCGGGGAAGTCGGGGAAGCTCATCTTCTTCGCGTCGTAGGCGAGCATCTGGTTCGGGAACCGCGAGGCCAGGGAGCCCAGGCAGAGGGTCTCGCACATGCGGCCCGCGAACCCGAAGCTCGACTGGGTCGGGTTGCCGTAGAACGCGGCATCGACCCACTGGTGCCAGTGGTTCTGCTTGGGCACGTCGGGGAGCTTGAGGTCGTCGACGGGATCACCGTCCCGGAAGAGCAGGGGGGTGCCGGCCTCCGGCTGGATCAGGAGCGTCGCCTTGCTGCCGATCACCGCCACGGTGTTCTGCTTGAGCGAGTAGTCGGCGCGGATGTTCAGTTCCTGGGGCGTGGGCATCCGGCCGCCGTCGGTCCAGTAGAGCTTGACCGGCTTGTTGCCGCTCGCCTTCACGCCCTTGAACTCGATGACCACCCGTTCCTTGCTGGGGAACATGTCCTCGGTGGCGTCGGTCGCCTCGCAGATCGCGGAGGTCGGGGTGTAGAGCTTGAACGCCTGGATGGGGGTGTCGCAGATGTGGCAGGCCATGTCGCCGAGGGCGCCGCAGCCGAAGGCGCGGATCCCGCGCCACTTGAACGGTGCGTAGGCGTCCGCCTTGTAGGGGCGCATCGGCGCCACGCCGACCCAGCCGTCCCAGTCGAGGTAGTCGGGGACCGGACTGCTGCCCGCGGGACGGTCCTGGCCCTGCGGCCACCAGCCCGCCGGGCGATCGCTCCATCCATGGATCGCCTGCAGCTCGCCGATCGCGCCGGCCTTCAGCATCGCCAGCGCCTGGAGCTTGCCGTCCCGGGAGGCGTTCTGGGTCCCCATCTGGGTGGCGACGATCGGCTTGCGGCTCGCCACCTCCCGCAGTCGACGCGACTCGTAGATCGTGTGGGTCAGGGGCTTCTGGCAGTAGACGCTCTTGTTGGCCATCAGCGCGGTCATCGCGATCGGCGCGTGCATGTGGTCCGGGGTCGAGATGGTCACGGCATCGAAGGAGTTGCCGTGCTTGTCGAAGAGCTCGCGCCAGTCCCGGAACGGCTCCGCATCGGGGAAGAGTTCCTCCGCACGGCCCAGGTTGTTGCTGTCCACGTCGCACAGGCCCGCGATCTCGACCGCGGGGTGGGAGGCCACCTGCCGGAGGTCGGTCCAGCCCATGCCGCCCACGCCGATCGCGGCGACCCGGAGGATCTCCGCCCGGCCCCCTCGTCCGGTGTAGGGCTTCCAGGCCATGCCGGCGAGCGGGCCCACGGCCGCGGCGCCCAGGGAGGTCCGAAGGAAGGTACGTCGATTCACGGGGCGCTTGGAGTGCTTCACGGGGTGGTCCTGTCTGAAAGGGGGCGGTCTGTTGGAGCGAGTTCGAGGAGGCGGATGTTCCGGAAGGACACGGGGTCCCCGTGGCCGCAGAACCCGACGTGGCCGGTGCGCCTGCGGAGTCCGGGGTGCTCCCGCCCTGATAGCGTACCCGCCTCGACCGCCAAGTCGAGGTCCACGTCCAGAATGGTCGCCCCATTGAGGATGACCTGGACGTTTCGCCCCGCCACGCGGATCGTCTGGCGGTTCCACTGGCCGGTGGGCCGGTGGAACCCACGCCTGGCGGGGGCCACCCCGTAGATCGACCCGTGGGTCTGCCAGGGCTTGATGGTGAGGTACCCGGGGTGGATGGTGTCCAGCACCTGGGCCTCCAGTCCCGCGTAGGCGGGGTCGCCCTCCAGGGGAGCGCGAAGCGCGATGCCGTTGTTGCCCCCCGGGGGCAGCCGGAACTCGAGGTGCAGGACGAAGTCCTCGTACTGGTCCTCCGTGAAGAGGTTCGACCCGAAGGTCGCGCCCGGGTTGCAGTGGATCGCGCCGTCGCGAACCACGAAGGCCTCCTGTTCACCGCCTCGCGAGCCGATCCACCCCTCGAGGGTGCGGCCGTCGAAGAGCGTCCGGACCCCGGCCCCGTCCGGCACCACCTCCGCGAGGACGAGGTTGTCGAGGTGGAGCGCGTCGGTCCCCGACCCGGCGTGGCGGACGTGGAACTCCACCCCGTCCAGCAGGGAGGGACCGGCGTCCCCGGGGATCGTGAAGCGCGCGTGGTCCCGGCGCCACCGACCCTCGGGGGGATCGGTCCCGGTCGCGGGCCGTTCCCAGAGGATGCGCCGGTCGCGAACCGACCTCACGGCCAGGTCGACCGCGGGGCGGGTCCCCGGCGCGGGGGTGCCGCAGGCCCAGGAGCATTCGTAGGTCCCGCCCGGCCGCAGCCGGATCGGTCCCCCGGTCCCCCGGAGCGGGAGCCGGACCGATCGGCCGGGTTCCACCACCACCACCCGCTCGTCGCGGAGTTCCCGTTCGCGGGCGAGTTCGACCAGGGCCCCGGGCTCCGCGGCACCGCCCTCGGGGAGGGGGACCGTGGTCTCCGTGACCGCCGCGCCCCACCCGTCGAGGGGGATCGGGACCAGGTGCTCCGCCACCGGGGGGGACTGGAGGGCGAGGACGCAGCAGGCGAGGTCGATCAGCACGGGCATCGGCTAACTGTCCCCAGACGGGGGGGGATCGTCAAGCACCGCGAGCCCGGACTCCGGTGACGGGCTGCAGAACGGCAGCACCGGGAGCACCAGCACCTGGACCGCGGCGGCCAGCAGGAACACCTGCCAGTAGTCGAGCCCCCAGCCCTCGATCGTCCCCGCGAGCATCGTCCCCCCCGAGTAGCTGAGGTTCAGCATCGCCATGTAGGCGGTGAACTGGGTCGCGGCCACGATCTTCCAGCTCACCGACATGAAGATCGCGAAGAGCGAGACGGTCAGGGTCCCCTGGACCAGCTCGGTGACGATGAGGTAGGCACCGGCGAAGGTCCGGTCCTCCAGCCACGCGAGGGGGCAGGCCCCCGGCACGCAGAAGAGCGCGGTGTAGGCGCACGCGGCGATCGTCGCCAGCCGCCGCGGGCCGATGGTGTCGGCGACGAAGCCGCCGGCCACGGACCCCAGCAGGGCGGCGCCGATCCCCCAGGTCCCGGTGAGGGTGGTGTACTCGACCTGCTCCCAGCCCAGCTGGTCCATGAAGAGCACCAGGCCCACCGGGTAGGTCATCCCGTTGGGCAGCCAGACCAGCAGCGCGAGCACCACCGCCAGCAGGGTGTTCCGGTGCCCGAAGGACCGGAAGAGCCGGAGGAAGAGGTTCAGGAAGGACTGGTTCGCCGAGCGTTCGCCGACCTCCCCCGGCGCCTCGACCAACCGCCCGCTGGCGCGGTCCCCCAGCGGCAGGATCCGTTCCCCCGGGCGTTCGCGCACCGAGAGCGGGACCAGCATGATCGCGCCCAGCAGGCCGCACATCGCGAGGACCGCGACCTCGAATCCCTGGGTGCCGAGCAGCCATCCGAGCCCCGCTCCCCCGATGGAGGTCCCGAGGTACTTCGATCCGTACATCAGTCCGTTGGCGCGCCCGCGTTCCCGGGGGGCCAGCAGGTCCACCGCGAGGGCGTCGACCGAGACGTCCTGCAGTCCGCTGAAGAGGTTGTGGACGAAGACGATGGCGGCGATCGACCCCACCTGGGCCGCGGGGTCGTCGACCCCCAGCAGGCAGAGCGCGCTGAGGATCATCAGCGACTGCGCGAAGAGGATCCACGGCCGCCGGCGGCCGTACCGCCGGATCTGGTACCGATCCACCACCGGGCCCCACGCCCACTTGAACGACCAGGGCAGGACCGAGGCGGTGGCGAGGGTCGCGATGCCCTCCACGTCCACCCCCTGGGTGACGAACCAGACGCCGAGGGCGATGGTGACGAACCCGTGGGGGATCCCCTGCGCGAGGTACAGCACGCAGAGGACGATGATCCTGAGCAGCGGGTTGCCGGTGAGGGTGGTGTCGGTGGTGGTTCGCATCTCGATCCCGGGGTGCGGCCCCAGCCTACCCGGTCCCCGCGATCCCGGTGCCTGCCGGGGGATGGGTGAGCCGATACACTGGACCCCTCGAACGGAGCGACTCCATGCTTTCACTGCAGGCCCTGATGGACGGGATCATCGACTACGCCGGGCTCTTCCCCCCGGCCCGGCTCGAGATGCAGCCGACCATGCGGAACTACCGAACCTACCGCGACGGGGACCACCACTGGATGCTCGGTCGCCTGGTGGTCCCGGTCGCCCGGTTCGAGGAGTTCGAGTCCCACGCCGGGTCGCTGCTTCCGGAGTCCCGGGACCCGGTGAGCGACGACTGCTGGGTGATCAGCGCCCTGACCGCCCCGGTCGGCGACGAGGGCTTCCGCCGCGACCTCGAGGCGATCGAGTCCTTCAACGAGCGCCACCTCGAGCGGGGCAGCCGCGCGGTCGCGGTGGACACCATCGAGGTCCGGGCCGACGACGCCGCGGAGATCGACCACGCGCTGGACGTGATCCCCGAGTTCATCTTCCCCTACTTCGAGCTCGACCATCGCTCGGACGTCCGGGGACCGATCGCGGCGATCGCCGGGATGGACGCGGGCGCGAAGATCCGCTCCGGCGGCATCACCCCCGACCTGCATCCCACCCCCGCGGAGTTCGCGCGCTTCATCACCGCCTGCGGCGACGCCGAGATCCCCTTCAAGGCGACCGCGGGACTGCACCACCCCCTCCGCCACCACGCCGAGGCGGTGGGCTGCGACCAGTACGGGTTCCTCAACGTCTTCGTGGCGGCCTGCCTCGCCTGGTGGGAGTCGGACCTCGAACCGGACTTCATCCAGCGGGTGCTGGAGGCGCGCACCCTCGAGCCGTTCACCTTCGAGCCGGACCGGCTCGGGTTCGAGGGCCACCTGCTCACCTGCGAGCACGTGGAGCAGGCCCGGGAGCGGTTCTGCCACGCCTACGGATCATGCAGCTTCCTCGAGCCCCTCGAGGACCTCGTCGAGCTCGGTCTCCTCTCCGCATCACCAACCACCCCCCGGGAGGTCTCATGAACACCACCAACGATCCCGCACGACGCAGCTGGGTCGAGTCCGCCAACGACCCCGGCACCGACTTCCCGATCCAGAACCTCCCCTTCGGGCTCTTCACCCGCGGGGAGGGGGACACCCCCCGCATCGGGGTCGCGATCGGCGACCAGGTCCTCGACTGCCACGAGCTCGTGGCCCGGGGGCTGCTGGGCTCGGACGCCCCCGCCCGGGTCCGCGACGCCCTCGGCGCCCCCCGGCTCAACGACTTCCTCGCGCTCGGTCGGGACCACTGGCACGAGGTCCGCGTCGAGCTCTCCGCGATCCTCCACGAGGACACGCCCGGGCTCCGGGACGACGCGGGGGCCCGCGCCGCCTGCCTGGTGCCCAGGGAACTCGCCACCATGCACCTGCCCATGGAGGTGGGGGACTACACCGACTTCTACGCCTCCCTGCACCACGCGACCAACATCGGCTCGATGTTCCGACCCGACAACCCGCTGCTGCCCAACTGGAAGAACCTGCCGGTCGGCTACCACGGTCGCGCCTCGAGCCTGGTGGTGAGCGGCGCCCCGATCACGCGTCCCATGGGGCAGACGGTCCCCGCGGACGGGGCCGATCCGGTCTTCGGCCCGGTGAAGCTGCTCGACTACGAGCTGGAGGTGGCCTTCGTGGTGGGGCCCGGCAACGAGCTGGGCCGCCGCATCCCGATCGAGGAGGCGCGCACCCACCTCTTCGGCGTGATGCTCATGAACGACTGGTCCGCGCGGGACGTCCAGAAGTGGGAGTACCAGCCGCTGGGTCCCTTCAACGCCAAGAACTTCGCGACCACCCTCAGTCCGTGGGTGGTGCCGCTGGAGGCCCTGGAGCCCTTCATGATCCCCGGCCCGCGGCGCGCCGACGACGACCCCGCGAACCTCGACTACCTGACCTGGGCGGACGACTTCGGGGTGGACCTCACCCTGACGGTCGAGATCAGCTCCGCGCGCATGCGGGAGACCGGCACCGCCCCGACCCTGGTGAGTACCGGCAACTATTCCGACATGTACTGGACGATGTCCCAGATGCTCGCGCACCACACCTCCACCGGCTGTCCCATGAACCCCGGCGACGTCTTCGCCTCCGGCACCGTCTCCGGGGTGGAGGAGTCCACCCGGGGCTGCCTGCTGGAACGCACCTGGCGCGGGCAGAACCCGATCACCCTCGCCGACGGCACCGAACGCAAGTTCCTCCAGGACGGGGACGAGGTGCTGATCAGCGGGTGCTGCGAACGGGAGGGTGCCCGACGGATCGGCTTCGGTCCCTGCAACGGCGTGGTCCTGCCCGTGCACGAGACGGTGCCCGCCTGAGTCGGGCCGACCCCGGGCCTCAGCGGGCCCGGTCGATCATCGCCTGCCGGTCGAACACCACCTCGTCGCCCAGTCGCAGCCGGTACCGGTCGATGGTGCCCGGGCCGAACTCCATCGCGAACTGGACGAGGTGGACGCTCGGGTAGCGGGGCAGCCGCGATTCGTAGTCCGCCCGCGACTCGTCCCCGCGACGCGGGGGTTCCGCCACCATTCGGTGCATCGACCGGATCCGGCCACGATCGTCGAGGTAGACGATGTCCAGGTCGGTGAGGCAGTCGTTCATCCAGAACCCCAGTCGCCGGGGTTCCGGGTAGACGAAGAGCATCCCGGTGCCGGGCGGGACCCCGCGTCGTCCGGAGAGCCCGCGCCCGCGGGCGCCGGGGTCGTCGGCGACCTCGAAGACCACCGGCACGCCCGCGACCTCCATCCTGGTCCGGGGGAGTCCGGAGCCCGGGTGCGGGACGAGCGGAGGTTCATCGGGGGTGGCCTGGATCGGGGTGGGGGCGGTGCTCGCGATCGGGGGTGCGGGCGCGGGCACCTCGGTCGGTCCGGGTGCGCCGGGGCCTGCGCAGCCGAGGAGTCCCGGCGCGAGGCCGAGGCCGAGGCAGCGCAGCCAGCCGGGGCGCGGGCCGGGCCGTCGGCTCAACGACCGGCGTCCGCGGTGCGCGGCGTGCCCGCCGAGCCGTTGACGTGGGAGCCGTCCGGCTGGTGGGTGCCCGAGGTCTGGGGGAAGTGCTCGCCCTCCCAGCTGGCCGGATACGCGGAATCATCGAGTTCCAGCGCGGCCCGGGTGGGGTGCAGGGGGCGGAAGGTGTCGCACATCACCGCCAGCTCGTTGGTGAATTCGGCCCCGATCGACTTCTCGACCGTCCCGGGATGCGGCCCGTGGGGAATGCCCTGCGGGTGCAGGGTGAGCGAGCCGACCTCGATGCCCTTGCGCGCCTTGTAGTCGCCCTCGACGTAGTAGAGGACCTCGTCGGAGTCGAGGTTCGAGTGGTTGTAGGGGACGGGGATCGCCTCCGGGTGCCAGTCGAGGGTCCGCGGGCAGAACGAGCAGATCACGAAGTTGTGCGCCTCGAAGGTCTGGTGCGTCGGCGGCGGCATGTGGTGCTTGCCGGTGATCGGGCTGAAGTCGTCGATGTTGAAGCAGTAGGGGTAGTAGCAGCCGTCCCAGCCGACCACGTCCAGGGGGTGGTAGTCGTAGGTGTAGGTGTGCACGCAGTCCCGGGCCTTGATCCGGACCTCGAAGGAACCCGCCTCGTCGAAGGTCAGCGGCAGCTCGGGGCCGCGCAGGTCGCGCTCGCAGTAGGGGGCGTGCTCGAGGAACTGGGAGGTGGTCTTCGAGACGTAGCGGGGGGGTGGCCCGATGTGCGAGTGGTTGCAGGTCTCGATCACCAGGAACTTGACGGGGGGTTCATCCGCCGGCTGCTCGTCGAAGACCAGCTTGTAGATCGTCCCCTTCGGGATGATGATGTAGTCCTTGGTGCGGAACTTCAGGGTGCCGAACTGGGTGTGGCAGGTGCCGGAGCCGAAGTGGATGAACAGGCACTCGTCGCCCTGGCCGTTCTTGTAGTGGTAGTCCATCGGCTCCGCGGGGCAGCAGACGCTCATCTCGCAGTCGGCGTTCCCGAAGAGCACCACTCGACCGGTGACCGGGTCGCCCTTCTGCGGCATCGGGGCGCTCTTGAGGTGGCGCATCCGCATGGTGTCGGTCTCGACGTACTCCGCCTTGGTGGAATAGAGGGTCTTCCAGCCGGTGACCTGCGTCGGGGGGTGGATGTGGTAGATCGTCGAGGTCGGCCCCACGAAGCCCTCGGTCCCGAAGACCTCCTCCGAGTACAGCGCCCCGTCGGGGCGGCGGAACTGGATGTGTCGCTTGGGGGGGATCTGGCCGAGGGTGCTGTAGTAGGGCATGGCGGGTCTCCTGGCGTTTGCCTGATTGTACGCAACTGGGCGTTTCGCGGGCCTCGGAATCGCAAACTCCCGACCACCGGGGTGCCGCTCGGGTGCGCCGGGCCCCCGGCGCCCGGGGGCCGTCCCGTTCCCGGGTGGTCCCGAGCGTCTACACTGTCGACGTCAATCCCGTCCCTCGTTCCCCGACCACCCACCCGGCCCACCGGTCGAACCAAGGAGCCCACCATGAGCATGCCCTTCCCCATCGTCGCCCGCCTCATCGGAGGCGTGCTGGTGCTGCTCGGGCTGGTCGCCTTCTTCGGGTTCGCGCAGGGGCAGGAGAAGGGCTGGACGGCGTTGATCCCCGCCTTCGCGGGGGTCCCGATCGTCCTGTGCTCGCTGATCGCGATGATCTCCCACGGCGCCCGTCGCCACTCGATGCACCTGGTCGCGGTGATCGCGCTGCTCGGGATCCTCGCCCCCCTGGGACGACTGATCCCCAAGAGCATCAAGGAAGGGTTCGTGCTGGACTACGCGAGCTTCACCCAGATCGCGATGGCCGCGCTCTGCGCGCTGCTGCTCTTCTTCGCGATCCGCTCCTTCGTCGAGGCGCGTCGGGCCCGCCAGGCCACCAGGTGACCGAACCCCGGGTGCTCGAACGCGGTCCGGACTGGATGGTCCTCGAGAAACCCTCCGGTTGGCACACCCTCCTCGGGGGTGGCGATCCCTCCGGCTCGACCAGCGTCGAGGGGTGGCTGGCCGCGGCCCATCCGGAACTCGCCTCGCTCGAGGAGTGCGGACTCGTCCACCGGCTCGACCAGGGCACCAGCGGCTGCCTGCTGGTGGCGACCGAGCCCGCCTCGCTCCCGCGACTGCGTGCGGGGATGGCGGACGGGTCGATCCGCAAGCACTACCGTGCGCTGCTCCCGGCCGCCCCCCCGTGGGGTGGACGGTTCGAGCTCTGGTTCACCAGCCGCTACAAGCGTTCGAGCAAGGTGACGGTGCGCGAGCAGGGGGAACCCCGCCACCGCGGGGTCTGCACCTGGGAGCTGCTGGAACGCGGTCCGGACCGCGTGCTGGTCGACGTGGAACTGGTCGGTCCCGGCCGGCGCCACCAGATCCGCGCGGGCTTCGCCCACCTCGGGGTGCCGCTCCTGGGCGACGTGCTCTACGGCGGCGTGCCCTGGTCACTCGAGGCCCCGGCCCTGCACGCGTTCTCGCTGGAGCTTCCCGGGGCCCGGATCGAGAGTGCCGACCCGCTTCGCCAGCGGCTACGATCCCCCTCCTGATGCCACGACCGAACCTCCATGGACGCGCGGTCGCCCTTCGGCGCGACCTGAGGCTGCTCACCGCCGACGGTGCGCTGTGGGCGATCATGACCGGCACCGGGGAGTGGCAGTTCGTGCTCTTCGCGCTCGCGATCGGGCTCTCCGAGGTGCGGGCGGGGCTGGTCAGCACCGTGCCGCTCTTCATCGGGGCGATCCTGCAGCTCCTGACCCCGTGGGGGGTCCGGCGCACCGGGTCGCTGAGGCGATGGGTGTGGGTGTGCGCGGGGCTCCAGGGGTGTTCCCTGCTGCCGCTCGCGATCGGGGCGATCCTCGCCTGGACCCTCGACCCCGGCTTCGGCGCCACCCGGCCGGACCTCGCCACCGTGCTGCTCTTCGGCTGCATCATCGGCTACTGGGGCGCGGGCTTCGCGACCGCCCCGCCCTGGCAGGCGTGGTTCACCTCGCTGGTCCCGGGTTCGATCCGCCCGACCTTCGTCGGGGCGCGCGACCGGTTCGTCCAGCTCGGGCTCGCCTGCGGGATCCTCGCGGGGCTGTTCCTCGAGTTCGGGGACCGCGGCGGCTGGCAGCTCCCGGCGTTCGCGGGGGTGTTCCTGGTCGCCTTCCTCGCGCGGGCGGGGTCCACCTGGTGCCTCGCCCGGCAGTCCGACGCCCCCGCGGCCCTGGCCACCGGGGTCCGTCCGCTCTCGCTCGCGGTGATCCGGAGCGACTTCGCGGACCGTCGCACCCGGCAGCTGCTGCTCTACATGCTCGCGTTCCTGATGAGCGTGATGGTGGTGGGGCCCTACTTCGCGGTGTACATGCGCTCCGAACTGGAGTTCTCCTACCTCGAGATCACCACCGGCCTCTTCGTGATGATGTTCGTGAAGGCGCTGATCCTGCCCTTCGTGGGTCGGCTCGCCAAGCGGATCGGCCCGGGCCGGGTGCTCTGGATCGGGGCGGTGATGGTGACCCCCGCGGCCGCGTTGTGGGCGGTCCACGACCAGTTCTGGTGGATCATCCTGGTGCAGGTCTACGCCGCCTGCGGCTGGGCGTGCTGGGAGACCGCGACCTTCCTCCTGATCTTCGACACCATCCCCGCGGAACGGCGGACCACCGCCCTGACCGTCTACCAGTTCGCCCGCTCCTCCGCGTTCCTGGTGGGGTCGTTCCTCGGCGCCCTGGTCCTCGAGGGCTTCGGGGTGGGCCCGACCGGCTACGTGGCGCTGTTCGTGCTCAGCAGCCTGATGCGGGGGATGACCCTCTTCATGCTCTCGGTGCTCGAACCCACCGGACTGCGCCTGCGCCATCGCGCGGGACGCACCGTGTCCCGCGTGATGAGCTTCCTGCCCGGCAGCACCCTGCCCGACTGAGTGGACCTCAGCCGGCTCGCCGCCGCCGGAACCCGCCGAGTCCGCCCGCCAGCAGCGCGAGGGTCGCGGGGGCGGGGATGGTGAGGCTTGCGGATCCCTCGAGTGGACCGATGGTCGTCCAGTTCTCCCACCCGGGCTCGAAGCCCTGGATGAAATCGAGGATGTTTGCCATCCCATCCTGGTTGAGGTCGGTCTCGAAGGCCGCCCGGAAGTTCCCGATCGTCAACGCGGACTCCCCGGAGGAGGGATCGGGAAGGACGAACGACAGGTTGGCCAGGGTCTGCCAGCTGGACGTCGCCTCGAAGGCGTCCTCGTCGGCCAGGGCCGCGAAGCCGATGGTCGTGACCACGGAACCGTCGGTTTCCACCTGATTGGCCATGAGGTACCCACCATCGCCGATGTCGCCGTACCCGACGTCACTGGTCGCCAGCGGCGTCCCCGAAATCGACGCATCGAACCACAGGTACGAGATGCCGGGCATCGGTTCGCTGGCTTGCACCTGAAGGTCGACGGACCAGGTGTCGCCTTCGGTCTGGGCGAGGTTCGTGAGCTGGAACTGGAACTCGGCCTGGCTGGTGCCGGCGCAGAACATCGCCAGGGAGGCGGCGAGACAGATGGGGGTGGTCCGGTGCATGGGAATCATCTCTTTCGGTTCGTGTGTCGTCGGGTTGCCGTCACGGGCTCGCGGCGGGTGGAGGATTGACCCGCATCCCCTCCGTGGCGGGGAGGCGGGTGGGTGCGTCCAGCGCAGGGGTCACCCGGCTCGCCGCCGCCGGAACCCGCCGAGTCCACCCGCCAGAAGCGCGAGGGTCGCGGGGGCGGGGATGGTGAAGGTGTAGGAGTCCTCCTGGACCGAGAGTGGATTGCCAAAAAAATTCGTCATCAGGATTTCGCTGAGCGTGATCGACAGCGGACCACTGAACTCGGTGATCTCGAGGTTCATCCGGAACAGCCCGACGGGTTCCACCGTGGGTACGATGCCAGAATTACCAAATGCATCGATCCCTGCCAGCTCCGATTCACCGTATGTGAAGGGCCACGACATCAAGGGGTCCAGCCGCTCGATCGACTGCAACGCGAGGCCGTCCAGGGCGTAGTCCATCTGGAATCCCGCGATCCACAGGCTGGGATCCGATGGGATGTACCCCGCGGTTTCCGGATTGGCCGTCACCTGGATGTCCACCGAGAAGGTGTTGTCACCGAGTTCGACGGACGTCAGGTTCCCGAACTGGAGGTTGTAGTTGGAGAGCTGGGCGACGCCACCCGCGTGCGCGAGGGACGCCCCGCCGCAGGTGAGCAGGAGCACGGAGAACGACAGGGCTGCACGGCGATGCATGGGTCGGTTCGCTTTCTCCCTTTTCCGAGGTGTGTGTTCGGAAGAAGCTATCTGCCCTGCCTGGTCGAAGCAAGGACGAATCCCGGGATTGCCGCGCACGGGCTTCAGCCGGCTCGCCGCCGCCGGAACCCGCCGAGTCCGCCCGCCAGCAGCGCGAGGGTCGCGGGGGCGGGGATGGTGAGGGTGTAGGACTCCTGTACCGGCACCAGCCAGTCCTCGTCGTAGTTCGTCACCAGGAGGTCGCTGAGCGTGAGCGAGGCGGGGCGAGTGGAGTCGGTGACCGCGAGGTTCATCCTGAACAGCCCGACCGGTGCCGGCGCAGCCACGATGGGGGAACTGCCTGCCAGATCGAAGCTGAGCAGGGTGGCGTCACCATGGCCGGTGGACCACAGGGCTCCGGTCCACAGCCAGTCGATCGACTGCAACTCGAGCCCGTCCAGGGCGAAGTCCATCTGGTATCCCATGACCCCGATGCCGGGTTCAACCGTCATCTGGACGTCCACCGAGAAGGTGTCGTCGGCGGGATCCACCGCGGTCAGGTTCCCGAACTGGAGGTCGAAGTCGGCGAAGGCAGGGAGGTGGTCCGCGTGGACGAGGGACGTCCCGCTGGCGGCGAGCAGGAGCAGGGAGCACGACAGGGCGGTGCATCGGGTCATGGGTCGGTTCGCTTTCTCCCTTTTCCGTGGTGTGCGTGTACGCGAGGTCCAGGCGGTACGAGCAGCCGGGCGGGGCGATTCCCGCGCCGGGATCAGCCGGTCCGGCGCCGCCGGAACCCGCCGAGTCCGCCCGCCAGCAGCACGAGGGCCGCGGGGGCGGGGATGGTGAGGGCGTAGGCGTCCTGGTGGGTCGTGAAGTGGTCGCCGAGGGCGTTGACCAGGACGATCTCGTCGAGCGTGATCGACCAGGGGCCGCCGGACCCGGTGAGCTCGAGGTCCATCCTGAAGAGACCGACCCACGGCACGGGCAGGACGTAGTCCGTCGAGGACAGGTCCAGTCCCGTCACGGTCGAACCGACGTGCTGGGTCACCCACGGCGGGTCCTGCAGGGCGTCGATCGACCGCAACTCGAGGCCCTCGAGGGCGACGTCCACCTGGTACCCCATGACCCACAGGTCGGGGCTGGTCGGCGCGATCTCGGCGTAGTCCGCCCGCACCGCCACCCGGACGTCCACCGAGAAGGTGGTGTCGCCGGGTTCCACGGCGGTCAGGTTCCCGAACTGGAGTTCGAACGCCTCGGTGTGGTACCCCTGCGCGACGGACACGCCACCGGTGGCGAGCAGGAGCACGGACAACGACAGGGCGGGACGTCGGGTCATGGGTCGGTTCGCTCTCTTCCCGTTCCCGGGCGCGTGCATGCAAGGAGGCACGGGGCGGGGACGATTCCCGGGTCCCCGTGCACGGGGTCAGCCGGCTCGCCGCCGCCGGAACCCGCCGAGTCCACCCGCCAGCAGCACGAGGGTCGCGGGGGCGGGGATGGTGAGGGAGTAGTCTTCGTTCGAGAAGGCGATGATGTCGAATCCATCGTCGTAGAAGAACGGTGCCCCGAGCGTGATCGAGGGGGCCACCGAGGTGGTCTCGTCCGCCGTGATGGCGACTTCCAGGGTGAACAGCCCGAGCGGTTCCGACTGCAGGACGATGGGAGCGCCCAGTGAGAACAGTCCGAGGACCCCCGTTCCGGACCCGTCGATCGCCTGCCACTCGGGAAGCAGTGTCGTGACCGAGACCAATTCGACCCCGCTGAAGGTGTACAGCATGTCGACTGAACTGAACTCCAGTTCAAGGGCGTCGAGGTCGCCCGCGGTCCAGGTTGCCTGGACGTCCACCGAGTAGAGGTTCTGCTCAGGGGCGATCGAGGTCAGGTTCCCGAACTGGAGGTCGACCTCCGCGTGCGCGAGGGAGGCACCACCGCTGGCGATCAGGAGCAGGGCCAGCGACAGGGATGCACGTCCAGGCATGGGTCATTCACTTTCTCCCTTTTCCGAGGAGTGTGTCCGGTCGAGGCGCTCCGCGGGACCTGGCCGGGCAAGGCGGGATCCCGAGTTCCCCGCGCACGGGGTCAGCCGGCTCGCCGCCGCCGGAACCCGCCGAGTCCGCCCGCCAGCAGCGCGAGTCCCGCGGGGGCGGGGATGGCGATGCTGAGGCTGTAGGCCTCCTCGTTGGTCGGGAATGGAATCCCGAAGTGAGTGGAGATGAAAATCTCACTGAGCGTGATCGACCAGGGGCCGCTGGACTCGGTGATCTCGAGGTTCATCCTCAACAGTCCGACCGGTTGTGCCGCGGGCAGGATCGGGTAGGCACCCGTCGTGTCGAATCCAGTCGCCGTTTCATCGGTCGACGAGGTCGCCCACGAGGGTCCGGGGGCCAGCGAATCGATCGACTGCAACGCAAGGCCGTTCAGTTCGACGTCCATCTCGAAGTTCGTGATCCAAAAACCCGGTGACCACATCACGTCGCCCGCGGTCACGGGGTCGGTGATCACCTGGACGTCCACCGAGAAGGTGCTGCCACCAGGTTCGATGGCGGTCGGGTCCCCGAACAGGAGGTCCAGTTTCCCGAGGTGGTCCGCGCTCGCGAGGGACGCGCCGCCAGCGGCGAGCAGGAACACGGACAACGACAGGGCTGCACGTCGATGCATGGGTCGGTTCGCTTTCTCCCTTTTCCGAGGTGTGTGTGTCCCCACCCTAGGGCCTGCCGGCGGGCCCGACAAGGGTGGAGGGTGGTCTTCGGGGGAATCGCCTGCGGTCCGTCCCCGGGGGGGCGATCCCGGGGACTACTCGGACCTCGAGGCCCCGGTCGCCCGGGGATCGCGCTCATCCACCCGAGGGTGAGGTGGTCCGCCCCCGCCAGCTGCGGGTGCCGCGGAGGTGCAGCCGCAGGCTCCACCACTGCATGACCGTGGTGGCCAGCACCGCGATCGGGTGCAGCGGTACCCCGATCGGCGCCTGCCGGTAGCGGACCGCCAGCACCGTCCGCAGTCCGAGCATCATCACCACCGAGGCGATCGAGATCGGGGTCGCCACCTCCAGCCAGGTGCCGGTGGCCAGGCACCACGCCAGCACCCCGAACGGCAGCAGGTGCCCGACCAGGTGGATGACGGTGATCAGGAGGAGGATCCAGATCGAACCCAGTCCCTCGTAGCCGTTCTTGGCGAAGCCGCGGAAACTCTCCATGAACCCGTGGTACATCCGGCAGCGGCAGAGGTCGGTGCCGTCGACGAGGTCGCTCTGCCAGCCGGCGGTCCGGATCGATCGCGGCAGCTTGATCCCGTCATGCATCGAGTCCTTGAAGGCGGCGTGGCCACCGGACTCCGTCCAGGCCTCGCGGCGAGCGAAGAGGAACTGCCCGCAGCCCGCGGAGGCCGCGGGCTGGAGGGTGGTGCGCATCCCGCCCATCGGGAGGTAGCCCAGCAGCAGCACGTGGATCATGGGGACGAAGAGCGCCTCCCCGATCGAGCCGGTGAGTTCGTGCGGGAATGCCGAGAGCAGGCCGAGCCGCGGGCGGTCGCGGGTCTCCGAGAGGGTGCGCCGAAGCCAGCCTCGCTCGAAGCGCACGTCCGCGTCGGTGAAGAGCAGCCAGCTGCCCTCGGCGGCCTCGCCCATCCGCTGGCAGGCGTGCTGCTTCCCGTTCCACCCCTCGGGCAGCGGCCGGGTCCCGACCGCACGGACCCGGGAATCCTCCTCGCCCAGGCGGGCGAGGATCTCGGGGGTCTCGTCGGTGCTCTCGTCGTCGTAGACCAGGACCTCGATCCGCTCGTGGCCGCCGTCCAGCAGCGAGCGGACGCAGGCCTCGAGGTTCCCCGCCTCGTCGCGGGCGGGGATGCAGCAGCTCACCAGCGCCTCGGAGTCCGGGCAGTCGGCGGCGGGGGCGGCCCGCTTCAGCCGGCCGACGTTCACCAGCGCGATGGTGGTCGGGATCGCCACCATCGCGAGGCCGATGATCGAGAGGATCCCGATCGCGCTCACGTCCGCTGCTCCGTTCGATGGGCGACCTCGAGGTCGCCCCGCCGGCCACGGACCTTCAGCCAGAGGTCGTAGACGGGGTTGGTGCGGTTGGCGGCGGGGGGGACCAGTGGATCGAACCGGTCCTCGTCGCGGGTCCGGACCAGTTCGGCGAGGGCGTCGGTCTCGGCCTGCATCGATTCCTTGACCCGGCGGTGCCATCGGGAGGTGGTCGCCCGCTCCGGTGGCTCGACGTGCCGGGCGTGGAGGCAGAGCTCGGGGCGGCTGTCCTTCCAGAAGGTGTACTCCATGAGAAAGGTCAGCACCCGGGCCTCGGGGTTCGAGACCGCGTTGGTCGCGATCCCCGGGCGGGTGCGGATCGGGTCCCGCACGTCGGTGAACCGACCCTGCGGCATGATCCAGAAGGCGACCCGGCGATGCTCGTGGAAGAGCCCGGTGATCCAGTCGTTCATCCGGGTCAGGGTCCCGGGGTCGTCGGGATCGATCCCGAAGATCCCGAGCTTCCGGAAGAAGCCGAACTTCACCAGCTGGGTGGAGTCCATCGGCGCGGTGAGCTGGTGGCGGGGAAGGAACCGCTCGTGGACCAGGATCCCCACCAGGGGGTCCCACCAGGAGACGTGGTTCATCGCGATGATCAGCGGGCCGTCCACGTCCTCGAGGCCTTCCAGCACCTCGCGGGTGCCGGGGGTCATCCAGACCGCGTGGAAGCCGCCGCGGATCTTCCTCCGAACCACGAACGAGAACAGGCGGAACACCCTCGGGCTGAACCGGGCCGGCAGGAAACCGGGGTGCTCCGCTCCCGAGGCTGCGTCCGTCATGATCCCGCCATCATCTCCATGGGTTCGGGGGCGTCGTCGTGGATGCCGAGGTCCTCCCGGGCGACCTTGGCGGCGGTGACCCCGCTCATGAGCACCATCGGGACCCCGGGGCCCGGGTTGGTGCTGCCCCCGGTGAGGTAGAGGTTCTCGTAGACCTGGCTCCGGTTGCGCGGCTTGAATCCGCCCAGGAAGCGGCCGTGGGAGGCGAGTCCGTAGATCGCGCCCCCCTCGGCGTTGTACATCTGCTCGATGCCGGACGGGGTCAGGGATCGCTCGACCACGATGTGGTCCTCGATGTCGGGCATGCCGCCGCAGCGCTTGAGCTTGTCGATGATCGTGTCGCGGTACTGCTCGAGCAGCCCCCCCGGTCCGTCCCACTGCTGGTCCGGCCGCCGCCACGCGGTATGGGTGAGGATGTAGAGCGACTCGCAGCCCTCCGGTGCCTGGCTGGGGTCGGTGCGGGAGGGCACCGCGAGGTAGAGGGACGGGTCCCGGGCGGGCACTCCCTTGGTGTAGATGTCGTCGAACTCCTCCTGGGGGCTGCGACTGAAGATGAAGTCGTGGTGGAGGAGGTGGTCGTACTGGCGATCGAGCCCGAGGTAGAGGACCACCCCGCTGCAGGCCGGCGTGTACCGGGAACCGATCGCCTTCTGCGCCCGGACCGCGCGGTCGCTGCCGTCCAGGTCGCGGTAGCTCCGCTGCACGTCGCAGTTGGAGACCACCGCGTCGGCCATGATCGTCTCGCCGTCGTCGAGTTCCACCCCGCTCACCCGGTTCCCGTCGGTGAGGAAGCGCTTCACCCCGTTGCCGAGCACGATCTCGACCCCCATCTCCCGCAGGATCCGCTCCAGGGTCTGGGCGATCTTGCGGGTGCCGCCCATCGGGTACCAGCAGCCGTGGTCGACCTGCGCCGAGGCGATGAGCGCGAGGATCGCGGGGGCCATGAAGGGGCTCGATCCCACGTACTGCAGGAAGTGCTCGACCAGCTGGCGGGCGTGGGGGTCGGGGATGTGCTTCTTGACCGTGGCCCCGACGGTGCTGTGCAGGCGCATCGCCATCACGTCCTTCAGCAGGTTGAAGTCGTTCATCGGGACCGCCTTCATCACGTCGCGGACCGAACCCACGTCCCGGTAGAAGAAGACCCGCTCGCTGAGGTGGTACATGCGGCGCGAGTAGTTCACGAAGTCCGCGTAGCCGTCGGCGGTGCCGGTGCCGGGGAAGAGCGACTCCAGCTCCTGGCGCATCCGGTGGACGTCCTTGTGGAGGTCGAGCACCGTCCCGTCCTCGTAGAAGCAGCGCCACTGCGGGTCGAGGTCCACCAGCTCGCAGTAGTCCTCGGGCCGGCGCCCGGATCGCTCGACGATCCCGCGGAAGACCGCGGGCATGGTGATGATGGTGGGGCCCATGTCGAAGGTGAACCCGTCGACCTCCATCACGTTCATCTTGCCCCCGAGGTGCTGGTTCCGTTCCACCAGGGTGACCGAGCATCCGGTCCGGGCGAGTTCCACGGCGCTGGCGAGGCCCGCGAGGCCGCCACCCACCACCACGATCCTGTTCTTGACTGATTCGATCACTGCGTGTGCTCCGGGAGTTGGTCGTGCTTCCTGAGGGTAGGGTCCGGCGCGGGGGCGTGGGCGGATCCCCTCGAGATTCCGGACATTCGTTCGAGCATCGCCAGCTGCGAGTCGCTCGGTGGTTCGGGGGGGATCCGGAGCCTGGCGGAGGTCCGGCTGAGGTGGACGGGCCGGCTCATCGCGAGCAGTCCCTCCCGCCCGCGGCTGCCGCCCCATCCGCTCTCCCGCGTGCCGCGGATCGAGGCCGCGGGGTGTGCGGTGGGGACCAGGACGTCGTTGACCAGCACCGTCGCGCTGCCGAGGGACGGCATCAGCGCCCGGGCCCGGTGCGGGGTACGGGTCCACACCGAGGTGGCGAGGTGCTGGGGAATGGATCGGTGCAGCTCGAGGGCCTCCTCGAGGGTCTCGACCGGGACCACCGCCAGCGCGGGACCGAAGTGGTCGCCCTGGACCAGTTCCGCGTCCGCGGGGCAGTCCAGGACCGCGACCGGCCGGATCGGGTCCTCCGGGGACTCCTCCTCCACGATCCCCGAGGCGAGCCGGCCCCCGGCGGCGACCGCCGCGCGGACCTGGGCCCGGATCCTCGTGGCCTCGCCCGGCAGGACCAGCCGCCGCCGCTGGCCGGAGGCCGCCAGCGGAACCAGTTCCGAACAGAAGCGCGCGTAGGCGCCGCGCAGGACCAGCGCCCGGCGAGGTGCCATGCAGGTCTGTCCCGCGTTGGTGGAGACCGCGTTCCAGAGGCAGCGGGCGGCGAGGGCGGGGTCCGCGTCCTCCAGCACGATCGCGGAGTCGCGTCCGCTGAGTTCGAGGGTCGAGGGGGTCAGGGTCCTCGCGCACTGCTGGGCGATCGCCCGGCCGACCGCGGTGGATCCGGTGAAGACCACGTGGTCGAAGTCGTGCTCGGCCAGCAGGGCCTCGCCCGCGGACCGCGTCGCCTCGGTCACCGTCAGCTCCTCCGGCGAGAGCCCGGCCTCCCGGGCCAGCTCGAGGAGCCGACCCTGGGTCCGCGGGGCGTGCTCGGAAGGCTTCACGGTGACGTGGTTTCCCGCCACCGCGGCCTGCACCAGCTGGATGCCGAGCAGCTGGATCGGGTAGTTCCAGGTGGCGATGATCGCCACGCGCCCCAGGGGGGCTCGTTCGATCCGGTGCCGCTGGCCCCAGAGCCACCAGGGCGCCCCGCCCAGTCGGCGGCCCCCGAGGAGGCGTCGCGCGTGCCGGCGGTGCCAGCGGCAGGCGCTGACCAGCGGCATCAGTTCCGCGGTGATCGTCTCGTACCTCGGCTTGCCGACCTCGAGGTCGGTCAGTGCCGCCAGCTCGTCGGCGGACGCCAGCACCAGGTCCGCGAAGCGCCCCGCCCAGCGGAGTCGTTGGGTGACCAGGTGGTCGAACTGGGGAGAAAGCGTCGTCATTCGTGGAGGGCACTGCCCGGGTGAGGTATGGTACCCAAAGAGGAACCGGCCCGTCGGACTTCGGGAGGACCTCGCTGGAGACTTTTCGATGGCTTCGCCCCCCAACGTCAGCGTGATCGGAGCCGGCCCCGGCGGACTCACCGCCGCGATGCTCCTGGCCGCCAGCGGTGCGGACGTCACGATCTGGGAAGCGGAGGATCGCCCGGGCGGTCGCTCCCGGCGGATCAGCTTCGACGGCCACCACTTCGACTGCGGCGCCACCTTCTTCATGATGCCCTGGGTGCTCGACGAGATCACCCGGGCCTGCGGCCTCCGCCTCTCGGACGTGGTGCCGATGCACCGGCTGGACCCGATGTACCGGCTGGTCTTCCGCGGCAACCTCGACGAACTCCAGCTGGACACCACCCAGGACCTGGACCTGATGGCGGCCCGGCTCAACCAGGTGCACCCCGGCGACGGGGAGGCGTTCCTGGCGTTCATGCGGGAGAACCGCGCGAAGCTCAAGGCGATGACGCCCATCCTCCGCCAGGCGATCCGCAGCCCGCTGGACCTCGTCTCCGGGTCCACCCTCAACGCGGCCCGCTACATCAAGCCGTGGGAATCGGTCTACGGCAACCTGTCGCGCCGGTTCACCGACGAGCGTTCACGCCTCGCGATGTGCTTCCAGAGCAAGTACCTGGGGATGAGCCCGTTCGAGTGCCCCTCGCTCTTCACGATCCTCCCCTTCATCGAGTACGAGTACGGGGTCTGGCACCCCGAGGGCGGGATCAACGCGCTCCTGCAGGGACTGTGCGACGCCTGCGAGCAGATGGGGGTCACCGTCCGCACCGGGGCGCCGGTGGACTCGATCACCTACCGCGGCCGCAAGGCCACCGGGGTGGTGGTGGACGGTCGCGAGCACCCCTGCGACCACGTGGTGATCAACGCCGACGCCACCTGGGCGATGCAGAACCTGATCCCGGACTCGCTTCGTCCCTCGGGGTGGACCGATCGCAAGATCGAGCGCAAGCGGTACTCCTGCAGCACCTGGATGAGCTACATGGCGATCGACGGCGAGCTCGACCTCCCGCACCACACCATCTGCTTCTCCGCGGACTACCGTCGGAACCTCGAGGACATCACCACCAACCTGACCGCCAGCGACGATCCCTCGATGTACTTCTGCAACCCCTGCCCGCTGGATCCCGGCATGGCCCCGCCCGGGAAGTCGAGCCTCTACTGCCTGGTCCCCACCCCGAACCAGCGCGGCCGCGTCGACTGGAAGGCGGAGACGCCCCGGATGCGCACCGCGGTGGTCGAGCAGCTGGAGCGACTCGGGGTGGAGGACGCCCGGGAGCGCATCCTCGGCGAGCGGATCATCACCCCCGCCGACTGGGAGGCCTCGCGGATCCACCTCGGCGCGACGTTCAACATCGCGCACAACCTCGGCCAGATGCTCCACCGTCGTCCCCAGAACCGTCTCCAGGGACTCGACGGCACCTGGATGGTGGGGGGCGGGACGCACCCCGGTTCCGGGCTCCCGGTGATCTTCCTCGCCTCCCAGACCACCGCCCGGATGCTCTGCCAGGAGAGCGGGCTCACCTGCGTCCTCGACGAGGACCGGCTCCCGCCGCTTCGTTCCTCCGCGGAGGTCGCGGTCGGCGACCGGGCCCGCGCCTACGCACGCTGATCCACCGAACGCCCCGCCGCCGGCTCGCTCGCGCCTACCGGTGGTCCCGTGGCCGTCGCTCGACGAAGGCGCCGGCCAGGGCGGGCTTCGTGAACCCGTCGGGCACCAGTCCGTCCACCGCGAATCGATAGAGCGCGGTCCGGGTGATCGCCATCAGCGTCGAGGAGACCACCGACCAGAGCACCAGGATCCCCACGCCCACCGAACACACCAGGCCCCCGAGCCCGACCCCCGCCAGCGGGTGGTTCGCCCCCGCGAGCCCGGCGAGGATCGCCACCCCGGCGACGATGGTCAGGACCCCCGCGACGGAGACCAGCGCCCCGAGGCAGCCGAACCCGATCGCGATCACCAGGCCCTCGCCCCAGGTCCGGGTGATCGCCCCCACCGAGTTGCGGATCGCCTTGACGGGACCCACGCCCTCGATCACCAGGGTCGGGACCGCGAAGTAGACCGCGATGCTCCAGGCCACCCCGACCAGGGCGATCACGATCCGGCCGAGCCACCCGAGGTTCTCCTCGAGCACGCGAAGCAGGGTGCCCACCACCGCGTTGACCAGGCTCCAGGCGATGATCTGCGGGAGGCGCGACCACGCGACCCCGAGCCCCGCGCGCAGCCCGGTGGGCCGGCCGTCGAAGGCCAGGTTCGCGGCGCCGATCAGGGCGGCGTTGAAGAAGACCACCACGAACGAGCAGGCGAGGAAGAACGTGAAGCCGTAGAGGAGGAACCCCACGTCGAGGACGGTCAGCTGCGGGGCGGGGGCGCGCTGGCCCGCCGGGACGGGGTCCTCGCCCGGGGCCGCGGCGGGGTCCGCCGCGGGGGCCGGCGACGGCACCCCGCCCACGTCCTCCGCGATCGTCCCCAGCTCCGCACGGAGGGGGGAGATGGCCAGGACCGGGGCGAGGAACGCCGCCGCCATCAGCAGGGTGCACGCCGCGCTCAGCACCGGGAAGAGGACGAGGCGCTTGTCGGCGCGAAGCACGTTCCACGAGCACCTGAACAGTTCACCGGATCGCTTGACTCTCGCTCGCATGCGTGCCTCCCGGGCGTTGATCGCCCCCTCCCGGTCCACTCGTGGCGGGTCATCCTACCGTCCGGACTGGCGTGGATGCCCGCCCCTGATACAGTTGGGGTCCGTCGCCTGGTCCCTTGATCACGAAGCCGTCCCGGAGCCGCCGCATGGCCGAAGAACCGACCGACCGTTCCGGGACCGACCTCGGTCCCTACCACCTGGTGCGCGAGCTCGGTCGCGGGGGGATGGGCGTGGTCTACGAGGCGCACGACACCCGGCTCGGCCGCACCGTGGCCCTCAAGATCCTCCGCCCGGAGGTGGTGGGGGACGCGGAACGTCGCGCCCGGTTCGAGCGCGAGGCCAAGGCCCTCGCCGCGCTCCGGCATCCGGGGATCGTCACCATCCACTCCTTCGAGACCGTCGGGGCGGACACCTTCTTCACCATGGAACTGGTCTCGGGGCGGACCCTCACCGAGGTCATGCGGTCCGAGGAGGCGATGTCGGTGTCCCGGATCCTCGAGATCGGGATCCCGGTGGCCGACGCCCTCTCCGCCGCGCACAAGCGAGGCATCGCCCACCGCGACGTGAAGCCCGACAACATCATCATCGGCTCGGACGGCGGGGTGACGGTCCTGGACTTCGGGCTCGCCAAGCTGGCGGGTCCCGCGGTCGAGCCGACCGCCGGGCTGCAGGCGATGACCGCCAGCATGGACGCCACCATCGAGGGGCGGATCATCGGCACCATCCACTACATGGCCCCCGAGCAGACCCAGGGTGGGGAGACCACCCCGACCACCGACGTCTTCGCCCTCGGGGTGGTGCTCTACGAGATGGCCACCGGTGCCAACCCCTTCCCCGGGGAGAGCACGGTCTCCAAGCTCTCGAGCATCCTCAAGGACGATCCGGCCCCGATCCGCGCCCGCAACCGGGCGGTCCCCCCGGAACTCGAGCGGATCGTGCGGCGCTGCCTCGAGAAGGACCCGGACCGTCGCTGGCAGAACGCCCTGGACGTGCGCAACGAACTCCAGCTGCTGGAAACCGACCTGGCGGACCCCGACCGGGTGCCCACGGACGCCGAGTCCTCCCCGGCGGTGGGGGGGCGCCTGGTCATCGTCACCCTGCTCCTGGTGGTCCTCGGCGTCGGCGCGGGGTTCCTGGTGGGGGTGCTCCTGATGGACCTCGGCAGCGACCTGCAGCAGGAGCAGCTGGCCGCCAGCACCGCGGGTCGACCGCAGTGCGTCTCCGTGACCGGCCCCGAGGGGTACGAGCTGGAGGAGGCCCAGATCTCCCCCGACGGTCGGCTGATCGCGATGGTCACCCGGACCCTCGGTCCCGACGGCGAGCCCCTCCCGGAGTCCGTCCCGGGGGAGCATCGTTCGCTGCACCTCCGCGCCGTCGATTCCTTCGAGACGCGACTGGTCCCCGACTCCGACCGGATCCTCTGCGGGGAGTTCTCCCCCGACGGACGTTCCTACACCTTCGTCCGGCTGCCCCTGGAGGCCAACCTCTCCGCCCGCCTGATGCGGCTGGAACTCGGCACCGGGCTGCCCCCGGTGCAGGTGGGCGCGATCCCCCTCAGCCTGGTCGGCTTCCAGACGATCGAGGAGGTCAACCGCGGCTTCGCGTGGCTCGACAAGGGGACCCTCGCCTTCATCACCCAGGCCCCCTTCAAGGTGCTCACCCTCGACTCCAAGACCGGCGACGAGATCGCGCGGGTCGACTTCCAGTCGGACACCGAGATCCAGCCCACGCTGATCCACGGTGCGCTCGACGAGGACCACTTCATCGTGGGCGTCAACTTCTACGACGAGCGCGGCTACCTGCAGGACGCCTACTGGGTCAACGCGCGGACCGGGGAGTCGGGCCTGCTGGTCGACTCCGCCCCGATCGCCCGGGTGGTCGGCGGGGACCAGCTGCTCTTCACCAAGGGACAGACCCTCTACCGCGCCGGCTACGACCCCGCGACCCGTTCGGTCACCGGCGCCGCGGAGCCGGTCTTCACCGGACTGCGCACCGCCAACTCCTGGAGCTCCGGGAACTTCGACGTGGCCGCGAACGGGACCGTGGTGCACCTGCCCGGCGGGCTCCAGGGCGGCAGCCGATCGCTGTGGACCTCCGAGGGGCCGGAGGACGAGCCCCGCCCGCTCGAGCACCCGAGCCGACCGTTCGAGGAGTGGGTCTCGGTCAACGCCGACGGAAGCGAGCTGCTGGTGACCCACACCAACGACGCCAACGACATGTGGGACCTCTGGGGCGGCACCACCGACCCGCCGCGCATCCGACGCCTCCAGTCGTTCCCGGACCGCGACATCCATGCCCCGGTCCTCTCGCGCGACGGCCGGCTCGCCGCCGCCCAGATCACCACCACCCAGCCCAGTCGCCGCAGCGAACTCGTGGTGCTCGATCCCCGGTCCCCCGGCCGGGAACTCACGGTGCTGGACGTCCGGGAGGGCGGGCGATGGCTCACCCCCTACGACATCACCCCCGGCAACGACCGGGTGGTCTACGGCGACCGGGACGAGGGCGGGACCACCGAGGCCCTCTACGTGGTGGGGGTCGAGGAGGACGCGCGGCCCAAGCGGATCGCCGGCGGCCGGGCCCTCCAGCAGAACGCCCGCTGGAGCCCGGACGGGGCGCTCCTGGCCTGGACCAGCAACGAGTCCGGGCGCTCCGAGGCGCTGGTCGCCACCTACGACGACACCGGGCTGGGACGGGTGGTCCCCGCCTCCGACGGCCTGGCCCACACGCTGGGCTGGTCGGTCTCGCCGGATGGGACGACGACCCTGCACTGCTTCGCGAACAACCTCGAGACGGTGCGCGAGGTCTCGGTGGAGGACGGGCGGGTGGTGCTCGGGCCGATCCGACCCGGTCGCTCGCTGGGGGCGGACACCTTCTACAACGTGGTCGACGAGGACGGCGGCCTCGCCCTGATCCGTCGCGGTGCCAACGAGGCGCCCGCCACCCGGCTGGAGCTGATCAGCGGGTTCTTCGCCCCCGGGACGGACCCGACCCCCGCCGACTGATCCCTACAGGTCCAGGACCGCCCGGTAGCGGACGTCGCCGTCCTTCAGCCGGGTCATCGCCTGGTTGATCTTCGAGATCGGGAAGTGCTCGGTCATGGGCGCGATCCGGTGTCGCGACGCGAAGTCGACCATCCGCCGGGTGTTCGTCGGGCTCGCCACCGGCGAACCGGAGATCGATCGCTGCGCCATGATCAGGTCGAAGGCATGGAAGGGGATCGGTTCGAGGGTGGCCCCGACCAGGTGCAGTCGTCCCTCGGGCTTGAGCATCGCGAGGTAGCTCGCCCAGTCCAGCGGGACGTTGACGGTGGAGACCAGGAGGTCGAACCGCCCTTCGTGCGCCTCGAGTTCGGCGGGGTCGCGACCCAGCACCACCTCGTGGGCCCCGAGGGCCCGGGCCTCGTCCGCCTTGGCCTCCGTCGAGGTGATCGCGGTGACGTGGCAGCCCCAGGCGTTCGCGAACCGGATCGCCAGGTGGCCCAGCCCGCCGATCCCCACCACCGCGACCCGGTGGGTGGGGTGGGCGTACTCCATCATCGGGGTGAAGACCGTACCGCCCCCGCAGAACAACGGACCGGCCTCGCCGGCGGGGATCCCGTCGGGGATGGGGAAGGTCCAGAGCGCCTGGGCGCGCACCCGATCCGCGAATCCCCCGTGCCGTCCCACGATGGTCCCCTCGGTCTTCGGGGAGAGGTTGTGCTTGCCGGCCTGGCACATCGGGCAGTCGAGGTCCGACCGCGCGAACCACCCCACGCCGACGCGGTCCCCGACCGAGAGGTTGGTGACCGAGTCCCCGATCCTCGCCACCCGGCCCTCCACTTCGTGTCCCCCCACGAAGGGGTACTCGGTGAGCCCCCAGTCGTTGTTGGCCATGCTCAGGTCGCTGTGGCAGATCCCGCAGTGCGCGACCTCGATCTCCACCTCGTCCTCCCCGATCGGACCCAGCTCGTACTCGAACGGGCTGAATGGCTGGTCCGGCCCCGTGGTCGCGTAGGCGTGGACGGTGGTGGTGTCGGGCATGGACGGCCTTTCTGGTGGTGGTCGGGGTCTCGCGCCGGTTCCTCCGGTGATCGACCCCGATCGAGCACCCGGTTGGCCCGAGGGTAGTCGATCGTGGTGCTGGACGCTCCCCTCGTCCCTCCCCGGCCGTCGTCGGTACACTCGGGCGGCCATGAACGTCGCGTCCCCCCCGAGCCGGATGCCCCCGCGACCAACGACCCACCCCGGCCGCGTGCCGGGGTTCCGGCGACAGGAGGTGGCGACCTGATGCCGCCGACCCTCACCCGTCCGGTCGACGTGCGCAACGCCTGGCTGATCTGGCTCGGCTTCGCGATCGGGGTGGTCCTCTTCGCCTGGAGCGAGGGGTTCAGCCACACCGTGACCAGCGCCTACCGCGGGGGCGCGGAGCCCTGGCTCGCCCATCAGCCGATCTACACGGTCTCGCAGTGGGGGGGCTTCCTCTACCCGCCGGTGAGCGCGATGCTGTTCGCCCCGTTCACCCTCCTGCCGCATGACCTGGGGGAGGTGCTCTGGCGGCTGACCAACCTCGGGGTGCTGGCCTGGGGGGTGCGTCAAGCGTCGGCCGCCGCCTCGCGACTGGGCGGGGTCGAGCTCTTCCCCCTCTCGACCCTGCTCTGCCTGGCCGCGCTGCTGCCCGCGGCCCGCAACGGCCAGGCGACGCTGCTGATCACGGGGCTGCTGCTGGTCGCGGTCGAGGCCACGGTCCGCCGTCGGTGGTGGACCGCGGGGGCGATGCTCGCGCTGGCCACCGTGATCAAGCCGATCGCGGTGGTGCTGCTGCTGCTCTACGCCGCCCTCCGGCCGCGCGTGGTGGTGCCGGTGGTGGTCGCCCTGCTGGTGCTGTGCTCCCTGCCCGCCCTCCACGACGGGGTCGCCAAGGCGACGACCGACCTCGGCCAGTGGGTCGAGAAGCTGCGGTCGGTGTCGCTGCCCCCGGAGTCCCTGCGGGTCTCCGACGTCTTCGGGGGGTTGACCGCCTTCGGGATCCGGGTGCCGCCGGGGATCGCCTACGGGATCCGCGCGGCGGCGGCGCTGCTGACCCTCGGGCTCTGCTTCGTGGCGTTCCGGCGGTTCGGGCACGCGCCGGGGGTGCTGCTCACCGGCGCGCTCGGCCTGAGCTACATGCTGCTCTTCAACGCGCGCACCGAGAACAACACCTACGGCGCACTCGCTCCCGCCCAGGCGATCCTCGCCTCGTGGTTGATCCTCGCCCAGTCCCGGATGCTGCTGGGGGTGGTGGTGGCGTCGCTGCCGTTCATCGGGCTCTCGGGCTACGAACTCGGCAAGTTCATCACCCCCGGACGCGAGACGTGGATCGCGCCGCTCTCGGGAACGGTGTTCCTGGTGGTGCTCTGCCTGCTGGTGTTCATGGCCCGTCCGATCCGGACGCGCGGGACGTCCGGTGCCGCGACGGGGTCCGGGGCGTCATCCGCCCCGGGGTGAGGTGCATCGCCCGACGCACCACGGGTCGCGGTCGTTCAGTGGCCCTGCCGGTACCACCAGTTCCACCCCAGTCCGACGGACAGGAGCACCACCACCGTGGCCAGGAACTGGTACCACTCGGCCGAGGGATTGCCGATGAAGCCTTGTGCGAATTCGATCATGAGAAACCTCCCGTGTTCAAGCCCACTTTACGGGTGACTTGAGCGGCTTTCAGCAAATCGGGGATGGTTCGCGGGAGAGCCCCCAACTTCATCGATCTTCCCGGACCCTCGGCCGGATCATGGGCCGGGGTGGAGGCCGCCGTTGCGCGCCGCGGCCCCGGTCACGACCCCGGCGTGGGGGGGGACGCCTCGAAGTCGACCGGCACCGGCGCCGCCTCGCCCGGATCATCGAGGGTGAAGAAGTCGAATTCCGCCGATCGGAACCCGCCCATCCCGGCGACCAGCGAGGACGGGAACACCTCGCAGCCGTTGCGGAACGAACGGGTGTTGGCGTTGTAGAAGCGCCTCGCCCGTTCGATCCTGGTCTCGGTCTCGGCGAGTTCGGTCTGAAGCTGGATGAAGTTCGCGGAGGCCTTGAGGTCCGGGTAGGCCTCGGCCCGCGCGAGCAGTCGGCCGATGCCCGCGCCGAGCTTCGATTCCGTACGGGATCGTTCACCCTGCGGGCCCGATTCCCCGGCCACCGCCGCCTCGCGGAGGCTGGTCACCTCCGAGAGCACCCCGGACTCGTGCGCCGCGTAGCCCTTGACCGCCCCCACCAGGTTCGGGATCAGGTCGTGTCGCCGGCGCAGTTCCGCATCGATGTCCGCCCACGACTCCCGGCAGCTCTGCCGACGCCGGACCAGGCTGTTGTAGGTGGCGAGGGCCCAGCCCCCGACCAGGACCACGAAGAGTCCGATCGCGATCGCGAGGTTCGCGCCCGCCGAGAGCCCGAGCAGGAGGGGGGTGGACTGGATGGGTTCGAAATCGATCATGGTGCGTTCGGGTCCTTTCCACCTGGCGTCCGGTCTCCACTCCCGTGGTGGGACCCGGACGGGGCTGAGGAGACCTTACCGAACGGATCGTGCCGGGGGGTGCCCGACTCATGGCACGAGCGGGCCATTTTCCGACTCGGGATGGGAAATTGCCCTTGGTCGACCCGTGACCCTCGTGCTAGGCTCTCAGAGTCAACCCCCCCAGCGAAGGACCTCACCATGAAACCAATCCTCCCTGCGACCCTCCTCCTCGCCGTCCTCGGCACCACCGCCGGCACCGCCAGCGCCCAGAGCGTGCGCCAGCTCAACGTCGACGGCCTGCAACGCGAATACCTCCTTTACCTGCCCACCAACTTCAACCCCGCGGAGAACCTCCCGGTGATGATGTGGCACCACGGTGGCGGCGGGACCAGCGACGGCGGGCTCTTCGAGGCCGACTTCCGGTCCCTCGCCAACTCGGAGCGCTTCATCGTGGCCTACGCCCAGGCCTACCCCGACGTCCTGGAAGGCTGCAACTGCTGGGGCTACGAGGAGGCCGGGGGGTACACCAACGGCAACTACGAGATCGACCTCGCCTACACCAGCGCGATGATCGACGACCTCGTCGAGACCTACAACGCCGACCGCTCCCGCATCTACGCCGGGGGCTACTCGATGGGCGGCAGCTACGTCTGGGACCTGGCCTGCGCCAAGAGCGACGAGATCGCCGCGGTCGCCCCGGTGGCCGCGAACTGCTACCCCTGGACGTTCGCCGCCTGCGATTCGGCGGCACCGATCGCGATCTGCCACATCCTCGGCACCAACGACTTCTACGCCCCGTACAACTCCGGCGGCTGGACGCCCTCCGTCGCCGAGCAGTACGACTACTGGGTCGCCAAGAACGGCGCCCAGACTCCTCCGGAGATCGTCAACCTCGGTGGCGGCGTGACCCGCTACACCTGGTTCGCCGGTGAGAA
>PKCS01000052.1 GCA_002862305.1 Phycisphaerae bacterium
GTTCGTCGCCCCGCAGTTCTGGGCGTGGGCGCCCTGGCGACTGCGCCGGTTCAGGCGGGTCGCCGAGAAGGTGCTGTGCATCCTCCCGTTCGAGGAGGAGTGGTTCCGCAGCCGCGGGATGCCCGCCCGCTACGTCGGGCATCCGGTGGTGAACGACCCCCCGACCCCCGAGCGGATCGCCGCCGAGCGGGCCTCGCTCCCGCTCCCCGACGGCGGACCCAGGGTGGTGCTCCTGCCCGGCTCCCGCCGTTCGGAGGTGGTCGCCAACATGCCGGTCCTCGAACGGCTGGTCGCCGGACTCGCCGAGACCCATCCGGGCCTCGGCGCGACGGTGGTGGCCGCCAAGCCGGAGCTGGTCCCGCTCATCCACGCCGCGATCCCCGCCGAGCGGGCCGATGCGCTCACCGTGGTGGACCACGGCCTCCACGGAGTCCTCGACTGGGCGGACCTCGCGCTCTGCACCTCCGGCACCGTCAGCCTCGACCTGGCGCTCCAGCGGGTCCCGATGCTCGCGATCTACATGGTGGGGCCGGTCACCAGCGTGGGCTCGCGATTCGTGCTGTCGATGCCCGACCGGCTGCTGCCGAACATCGTCGCCGAACGCCGGGTGGTGCCGGAATTCGTACCCTATCGGGGACCCCACGAGCCGATCCTGCAGGTCGCCCGCGGGCTCCTGGGCGATCCCGCGCGCCTGGAGCTGATGTCCTCGGCCCTCGAGGCGGTGGTCGATCGCTTCGGGGACCACGACCCCGCCGCCGAATCGCTGGCCGAGCTGCTGCCGCTGCTGCCGGATCCCGTCGCGGACTGACCCGAGCGGCCCGGAATGGTCGCCCGGGGGCTATTCCTTGGCCATGTCCTCGATGTTCCTCGCCTCGTGGGCGGTGAACTCCCCGGCCTTCAGTCGGCGGCCGTAGGCGTGGTAGGCCTTCATCGCGAGGTACCCGAAGATCAGCATGATCGGGATGTTCGCCCAGAGCATCACCCCGGTCCCCAGCGCGGTGAGGGAATCGAGCTCCGCGTCGGTGGTGATGATGCCCACCGTGGAGACGATGATCATCGCGCAGTAGAAGATCTTGTACGGGATCACCGCCCACTTCCCGAGCACGAAGACCACGCCCTGCTCGCCGTAGTAGCTCCAGGAGATCATGGTCGAGATCGCGAAGAGCCACGCCGCCAGCAGCACCAGGTAGGTGCCCAGTCCGGGGATCGCCCGGTCGAAGGCGTGCGCGGTGAGCGCGGCCCCGGGGTACTCCTTGAAGACGTCCGCGCTGACCAGGGTCGGCATCGCCTCGGACTCCACCGGGTCCTCGAAGCTGAGGTAGTAGGCACCCTCGTGCTCGTGCACCTCCCCGGAGATCCGGATCAGGTCGGTCCCGGTGGCCTCGCTGGTGGCGCCGGTCCGGGCGACCACGAAGGCGTTGTCCCCGTCCACCCAGTCCTTGCCGGTGGTCTTCTTCGCCCCGTCGGTCTTGCCCGGCAGCGGTACGTACCAGGTGGCCTGCTCGCCGCCCGGGGGGACCCCCTGGGTGCCGAGGTTCCAGGCGCTCGCACCCTCCCCGGTGGTGCCCTGGGTGAAGGCGGGGGTCTGGGCCAGCTGGGCCTCCCCGACGCCGCCGCGATCCCAGGCCCCGCTGGAGAGGATCACCAGGGCGGTCAGGGTGCAGACCACGATGGTGTCGATGAACGGCTCGAGTCCGGCGACCACGCCTTCGCGGACCGGCTCGCTGGTCTTGGCCGCGGAGTGCGCGATGGGGGAGGAGCCCTGCCCGGCCTCGCTGGAGAACAGTGCGCGCTTCATGCCCCAGAGGAAGGCGTAGCCCGCGGTACCGCCGATGAACGCGCCGGTCGCCTCCTGGGGGTTGAAGGCGCTGGTGAAGATCATGCCGAAGATCCCGGGGATCGAGGTGATGTTCATGATGATCACGATGAAGCCGGCGATGAGGTAGAGCACGCACATCACCGGGACCAGGATGCCCGCGACGTGCCCGATGCGCTTGATGCCCCCGATGATCACCATCGCCACCACGATCGCGAGCACGATCCCCACCGCCACCGACGGGATCCCGAGGGCCTCGTTGGTGGTGACCCCGACGTTCCAGGCCTGGAACATGTTGCCACCGGTGATCGCGGAGATGAACAGGGTGACGCAGAAGAGCCCGCCGATCAGGGAACCCAGCCACTTGAGGCCCCATCGCTCGAATCCCTTCTGCGCGACGTACATCGGGCCGCCCCGCGGGTTCTCGGGGTCGTCCACGTTGCGGTGGAGCATCGCGAGGGTCACGGAGGTCGTCTTGAGGGCCATGCCCGCGAGGCCCACCATCCACATCCAGAAGACCGCCCCGGGCCCGCCGAGGGCGATCGCCACCGCGACCCCGCCGATGTTGCCCAGTCCCACCGTCGCGGAGAGTGCCGCGGAGAGCGCCTGGAAGTGGTTGATCGCGCCCGGATCATCCTTGTCGTCGTACTTGCCGGCGGTGACCGCGGTGCCGTGGAAGATCGCCCGGAACTGGCAGAACCCGCTCCAGAGCGTGAAGAGGACTCCCACCGCGAGGACCGCGTAGAGGACCCAGTCCGCCCAGATGACCCCGTTGACCTGGTTGAAGAAGTCCATCAGGGCGCCGAAGAAGTCCGGGGAGCTGTCGCTGCTGTTCATGGCGGAGGTCCGTTCTCGCGTCTGCGATCGTTGGCGGCGGGTGTCCGGATCACCCGATCCGGCCAACCGCGATGATACCCTCAACCCCCGCGGGCGGCGGGCTCCCGTGGGCCCCGCCCGTGCCGACGCGTCCCGCACACGCTAGAATCACCCACGATGCGCTCGTACCGACTGCGATCAGATCTCCAGCGAAGCGACGCGGGGGGCTTCCTGCTCCCACTGGGCGTCGAGGCCTCCAGCCTCCCCCGACCGGTGGTCGGGTACACCCTCGAGTACACCCCGACCGACGACGACCAGGAGGATGCCTACGCCTTCCACGTGGTGGTGAGCCACGAGCAGGTCCGGGCGGTGGTCCACGCCGCGTTCAGTCGCCTCCCCGACGAGGTCTACCCGGTCATCGAGGTGGGGTCCCGCGACGCCTACCGCTCGATCGACGTGTTCACCGCGGTCGGCCCGATCGCGAAGCGCGACTTCCTCGAGCTCTGGGCGGGCTTCGAGCCGTTCCTCCTCGAGGACGCGACGATCGGCGCGGGGGCGAGCGCCGACGACCCCCTCATCGAGGTCTTCCTGGACCCCTGGAAGGGGATCTCCATCAACGTCCCCGTCAGCCAGCGGGAGTCCGTGGAGACGATGCTGGTCGGCCTCGGCCTCCGGGAGACGCCCGAGACCTGGCCCCTGGAGATCGAGCGCGAGGTCATGAAGGCCTCCCGGGTCCGCGACGTCCTGGAGATCATCGACGAGCACTCCCCGGACCTCGACGAGCTGCTGCTCCAGATGCGGGAGGGCTGGGGCCTGGAGCTCGACGTGGACCGCGAGGAGAACGTCGACGAGGGTGGTCGCTCGCTGGGCTTCACCCTCTGGCACTCGATCATCGTCGTCGAACCCGCCGACGGGTCCGAGCATCGGGGGGCCTACATCTCGATCTGGTCCACCGGGACCTCGATCGGCCAGGTCGAGGAGCTGATCAGCGAGACCCTCGCCGGCATGCCCGAGTGGTCGTTCCAGTCGGTCTACTCGATCGACCGTGTCGCCTACGACGAGCGTCCGGAGGAGCTCTCCGACCTGCCGCCCCGCCGGGCCCAGGCCAACGTCCACCAGATCTCGATCGACGTGTGGGGGGACGAGACCCCCCCGGATGCCCCGTCCGGCACGGACGGTGACGGACCCCGCACCCCCTCGCCCCCGCCTCCTCCCGAGTCACCGGAATGAGCGGCCTCCCCGACCAGCCCCACGACCCCGAATCGGACGGGCAGCCCACGGAAGGTGGCCCCTGGTTCCGCGACGGCCTGGGCTTCCGCTGCACGAGCTGCGGGAACTGCTGCACCGGTCCTCCCGGGGCGGTCTGGTTCGAGCGCGCCGAATCCGAGGCGATGGCGAAGGCGCTGGAGCTCGACCACGAGACGTTCCTGCGCACCTACACCCGCCGGGTCGGTGGTCGCCTCAGCCTGCGTGAACGCCACACCCGGCACGGCTTCGACTGCATCTTCCTCGATCGGGAGAGCCGCCCCGGCAAGGCGTTGTGCCGCATCTACCGCGAACGGCCCAGCCAGTGCCGCACCTGGCCGTTCTGGTCGGAGAACCTGTCCTCCCCGGAGGACTGGGAGCGGGCCCGCGAGCAGACGCCCTGTCCCGGCATGGGGTGCAGCGACCCGGACGCGCTGATCCCGGCGGAGACCATCGTCGAGCGCCTCCGCGAGTCACGCGAGGCCGATCGCCGCCTGGCTGAACAGGCTGACTGAAGCCAGGCCGACTGAAGCCGGGCCGACTGGAGCAGGGACCGCCGGTCGTGGTCGCGATCACTCGGGGTCGGACGGCTCCGTGGTCGGATCCTCGGGGGAGGTCTCCTCCATGACCGGGGGCTCCGCGAGGTCCACGCCTCCGGACGGCTCGCCGGAGCCCATCGCCCCGGGTGCGCCACCGATGACCTCGACCATGCTTTCGGCCCGTTCCGCACCCATCGCCTCCGCCTGTTCGGCGGCCTCGGCGAGCATCGCGGCGTCGGCTTCCTCCTCGATGCTCGGCTCGTCGACGAGCTTCGCGATCTTGAGGTTGCTGTACTGGTCGAACCCGGTGCCCGCGGGGATCAGGTGCCCGAGCAGCACGTTCTCCTTGAGCCCGCGCAGCTCGTCGACCGCGCCCTTGAGCGCCGCCTCGGTGAGGACCTTGGTGGTCTCCTGGAAGCTGGCTCCCGAGAGGAACGATTCCGCCTGCAGCGAGGCCTTGGTGATGCCCAGGAGCAGGGTCCGGTAGGCGGCCGGCTTGGCACGCTTGGTCTTCGCGAGCTCGGTGCCCTCGGCGTCGGCGATCGCGTTGGCCTCCTTGACCTCGTCCTTGGGGACCAGGCGTCCCGCGGGGAGCGAGGTCGAGCCCGGGTTGTCCACCCGGACCATGGTCGCGACCCGGTCGTTCATCTCCTCGAGGATGTGTCGGTCGATGATCTCGTTGGGCAGCAGCTCGGTGTCGCCGGTGTCGATGACGTGGACCTTGCTGAGCATCTGGCGCAGCACGACCTCGATGTGCTTGTCGGAGATCGGGACGCCCTGCGCGCGGTACACGTTCTGGATCTCGTCCAGCATGTAGAGGCAGAGCGGCTCGACGCCCTTGATGCGGAGGATGTCCGCGGGGATCTGCGGCCCCTCGGTGAGGGCCTCCCCGGCCTCCACGTGGTCCCCGGTGTGGACCAGCAGCGGCTTGCCCTGGGGGACGTGGTGGTCGTGCTCGAGGCCCGCGTCGCTGACCACGCGGATGGTCATCTTGCCCTTGCGCTTGTCGGAATGGAGCTCCACCCGGCCGCTGATCTCGCTGAGGAAGGTCGGGTCCTTCGGCATCCGGGCCTCGAAGATCTCGGTGACCCGGGGCAGGCCGCCCACGATGTCGGCGCTCTTGGAGGCTTCCTTCGGCTTGCGGGCGAGGATCTGCCCGATCTTGACGGTCTGCCCGTCGGTGACGTCGATGCGTGCCTTCGCGGGCAGGTGGTGGAAGTCGAGGATGTTCCCATCCGCGTCCTCGATCGTGATCTGGGGGTTCTTCTCCCCGGTGTGCTCGATGACGATCATCTCGTCGGTGCCGCTCTTGCCGGCCTCCACCCGGACCGTCTGGTCGAGGATGATGTCCTTGAAGCGGACGATCCCGCCCTTCTCGGCGAGGATGACGTCGCGCTGCGGGTCCCACTCCACGATGATCTGGCCCTTGCGGACCTTGTCCCCGTTGGGGGTGTGGATGGTGGCTCCGTAGGGGACCTTGAACTTGTCGATCTCGCGTCCCTTGTCGTCGAGGATCGCGGCCTCGCCGTTGCGCTTGAGGGCCTTGAGCTCGAGGTCGCCGTTCTCGTTCTCGGTCTCGACCTCGTTGCAGTCACGCAGCTCGACGATGCCGCCCTGCGGCGCCTTCCAGGTGCGCTCGACCATGCCCTGCACCGCGACGCCTCCGGTGTGGAACGTGCGCATGGTGAGCTGGGTGCCGGGTTCGCCGATCGACTGGGCGGCGATGATGCCCACCGCCATGCCCTGCTCGACCAGCTGGCCGGTGGACATGTCCATGCCGTAGCAGCGGGCGCAGACGCCCCGGGCGGTCTTGCAGGTCAGCGGGCTGCGCACGTAGACCTGGTTGATGCCCAGCTTCTCGATCTTGTCCGCGATCTCCGGGGTGATGATCTCGTTCTTCCGGACGATCACCTCGTCGGTGAGCGGGTTGATGACCGCATCCACCGCGGTGCGGCCGATGATCGAGTCGCTCAGCGGCACGTCGATCTCCTCGCCCTTGAAGATCGCCCGCTTGGGCATGCCCTGGTTGGTCCCGCAATCCTCCTCCAGCACCGTCACGGACTGTGCGACGTCGCACAGCTTCCGGGTGAGGTAGCCGGAGTCGGCGGTCTTGAGGGCGGTGTCCGCCAGTCCCTTCCGCGCCCCGTGGGTGGAGGAGAAGTACTCCAGCACGTTGAGGCCCTCGCGGAAGTTCGCGCGGATCGGGGTCTCGATGATCTCGCCGTTGGGCTTGGCCATGAGGCCGCGCATGCCCGCGAGCTGCTGCATCTGGCTGGTGTTGCCCCGGGCCCCGGAGTCCGTGAAGAGGTGGACGGGGTTGAGGTACTTCACGCCCGCGCCCTCGGTGATCGAGGCCTCGGAACCGTCGGGGTTCCGGCGGTCGTTGCGGATGGTCTCCTGCAGCGTCTTGGTCAGGTCGTTACGGCAGCTGGCCCAGAGGTCCAGCAGGTTGTTGTGCCGCTCGCGTTCGGTGATCGCGCCGCCCTGGTAGGCCTTCTCGACCCGGTCGGCCTTCTGCTGCGCCACCGCGAGGAGGTTCTCCTTGGATTCGGGGATGCGCAGGTCGGTGATCGCCAGGCTCAGCCCGGAGATGGTGGAGTTGCGGAAACCGACGGACTTCATGCGGTCCAGCAGCACGATGGTCGCGGGACGGCCGAGGGTCTCGTAGGTGTCGTCGATGACCCGGGCGCAGCCCTTCTTGCCGAGCGCGCAGTTGTAGAACGGCATCGGGGTCGCGACGTCGGAGTCGTGGGTGTCGTCGCTGATCAGGATCTCGTTGAAGATCAACCGGCCCACGGTGGTCTCGATGCGCCGGTTGGCGGGCATCTCCTCGACCTCGCCGCCCTGCGAGTTCACCAGCTTGGTGAAGGGCGCGAGCCGGACCACGATCCGCTCGTGGAGGTCGATCCGCTTCTCGTCGTAGGCGTGGATCGCGTCGCCGATGCTCATGAACTTCGAGAGCTCCTCGGTGGGACGCGGGTCCTCCATGAAGGTGGTGGTCAGGAAGTAGACCCCCATCACGATGTCCTGGGACGGGGAGACGATCGGGGTGCCGTTGGAGGGGCTGAAGATGTTGTGCGTCGACAGCATCAGGACGTGCGCCTCGGTCTGCGCCTCCACCGAGAGCGGCAGGTGGACCGCCATCTGGTCCCCGTCGAAGTCGGCGTTGTAGCCGGTGCAGACCAGGGGGTGGATCTTGATCGCGTTGCCCTCGACCAGGACCGGCTCGAACGCCTGGATGCCCATGCGGTGCAGGGTGGGGGCGCGGTTGAGCAGGACCGGGTGGTTCCGGATCACCTGCTCGAGGATGTCCCAGACCTCGGGGTCCCGTCGCTCGAGCATGCGCTTGGCGCTCTTGATGGTGTCGGCGAGGCCCTGTTCCTTGAGGCGCCGGATGATGAACGGCTGGAAGAGTTCCAGCGCGATCTTCTTGGGAAGGCCGCACTGGTAGAGCTTGAGCTCCGGACCGACCACGATCACCGAACGTGCGCTGTAGTCCACGCGCTTGCCGAGGAGGTTCTCGCGGAAGCGACCCTGCTTGCCCTTGATCATGTCGGTGATCGACTTGAGCGGGCGGTTGGAGGATCCCAGCACCGGGCGACGGCAGCGTCCGTTGTCGAAGAGCGCGTCGACCGCCTGCTGGAGCATGCGCTTCTCGTTGCGGATGATGACCTCGGGGGCGTTGAGGTCCATCAGCTTCTTGAGTCGGTTGTTCCGGTTGATGATGCGCCGGTAGAGGTCGTTGAGGTCGCTGGTGGCGAAGTTGCCGCTCTCCAGGAGGACCAGGGGGCGCAGGTCGGGGGGGATGACCGGGACCACGTCCAGCACCATCCAGGCGGGGTCGTTCTCGCTGTTTCGGATCTGCTCCACGATCTTGAGGCGCTTGGAGAGGTCCTTCTCGCGCTGCTTGCTCTTGGTGGTGTCCAGCTCGGCCCGGAGCTCGAACGCGATCTCCACCAGGTCCAGCTGGTTGAGCAGCTCGCGGATCGCCTCCGCGCCCATCATCGCCACGAAGCTGGAACCGTACTTCTCGTAGGCGAGCCGGTGCTCGTCCTCGGTGAGGACCTGCTTGTAGGTGAGGTCGGTGGTGCCGGGGTCGGTGACCACGTAGTCCTGGAAGTAGATGACCTTCTCGAGATCGCTGGTCTTCATCGCCAGCAGGTTGCCCAGCCGGCTGGGCATCGCCTTGAAGAACCAGATGTGCACGATCGGGGCCGCGAGGTTGATGTGGCCCATTCGCTTGCGCCGGACCCGGGAGTGGGTGACCTTCACCCCGCATCGGTCGCAGATGATGCCCTTGTACTTGGTGCCCTTGTACTTGCCGCACGCGCATTCGTAGTCCCGTTCCGGGCCGAAGATGCGCTCGCAGAAGAGGCCGTCCCGTTCCGGGCGGTACGTGCGGTAGTTGATGGTCTCCGGCTTCTTGACCTCTCCGAACGACCAGCTGCGGATGTCGTTGGGGCTGGCCAGGGTGATCTTCACCGAGCCGAAGTCGTTGACGCGATCGTAGACGCTCTCTGCCATGGTGTTCAGTGCTCCCGAGCTGGGTACTGTCGGTAGGTGGGAAAGTCGAGGTGACGAGAAGGGGACGGGGCCGCGGACGTCGGTCCCGCTACAGCAGGACGGTGTCGTTGAGCTGCTCCTTCTCGAGCGTGATGTTCATGCCGAGACCCTTGATCTCGTGGCACAGCACGTCGAAGACCACGGGCATCCCGGCCTCCAGCGTGTTGGTCCCCTTGACCATCGAGTCGTAGATCTTGGTGCGGCCCTCCACGTCGTCGCTCTTGACGGTGAGGAGCTCCTGGAGGATGTAGGCCGCTCCGTAGGCCTCGAGGCCCCAGACCTCCATCTCCCCGAAGCGCTGGCCGCCGGTCCGCGCCTTGCCGCCCAGCGGCTGCTGGGTGATCAGGCTGTAGGGACCCGTGGCCCGGGCATGGATCTTGTCGTCCACCAGGTGGTGGAGCTTCAGGAGGTACATGAACCCGACCGTGGTGCGCTGGTGGAAGGGCTCGCCGGTGCGGCCGTCGTAGAGCTGGATCTTGCCGGTCTGCGGCATGTGGGCCAGCAGCTTGCGGGGGTCGCCCGGATCGCCGGACCCACCTTCCTCGTGGGCCTTGATGTGGTCCGCGACCATGGTGTTGGCCTCGTCGATCGCCTCGAAGATCTCCTCCTCGGTCGCCCCGTCGAACACCGGGGTCACCGCCTGGAAGCCGAGGACCTGGGCCGCCCACCCGAGGTGCACCTCGAGGATCTGGCCCACGTTCATGCGGCTGGGCACGCCCAGCGGGTTGAGCAGGACGTCCACGCCGGTGCCGTCCTCGAGGAAGGGCATGTCCTCCTCGGGAACGATCCTCGCGATCACGCCCTTGTTCCCGTGGCGGCCGGCCATCTTGTCGCCCACCGAGAGCTGTCGCTTGGTGGCCAGGTAGACCTTGACCATCTCCAGCACCCCGGAGGGGAGCTCGTCGCCCCGCTTCATGTGGGCGAGTCGGCGGTCCTTCTCCTCGTTGAGGGCCATGATGCGGGGCCAGAACTGGCCCTTGACCACCAGGGCCTCCTCGCGGGCCTCCTTGGACCCCTTGATCCACTTGTCGGAGAAGTTCTCGATCTGCTCGAGGATGACCTCCGCGATGTCGCTCGCACCGACCTTCTGGCGGGTGGAGGGGTCGACCATCTCCGAGCCCGTGAGCTCGTTGACGCGCTCGATCATCTCCCGGAAGAGGTCGATGCCGCGCTGGTTCATCTCCGCCTCGTAGCGGACCATGTCGTCCTTGAGGGCCTTCTTCTGCTCGTCGGAGAGGTGCATCCGCTTGCTGAAGCGCTTGGCCCCGATGACGATGCCCTCGGTGCCGGCGGGCACCTCCAGCGAGTCGTTCTTCACGTCCTCGCCGGCCCGGCCGAAGATCGCGTGCAGGAGCTTCTCCTCGGGGCTCAGCTCGCTCTTGGACTTCGGGCTGACCTTGCCCACCAGGATGTCGCCGGGGCGGACCCGCGCACCGATCCGGATCACGCCGCGGTCATCGAGGTTCCGGAGCATCTTCTCGCTGACGTTGGGGATGTCGGCGGTGAACTCCTCCTTGCCCAGCTTGGTCTCGCGAATCTCGACGTCGAAGCTCTCGATGTGGATCGAGGTGAACACGTCGTCCTTCACCAGGCGCTCGTTGATGACGATCGCGTCCTCGAAGTTGTACCCGTCGAAGGTGTTGAAGGCGACCAGGGCGTTCTTGCCGATCGCCAGCTCGCCCTGCAGGGTGGAGGCCCCGTCCGCGATGGTCTGGCCCCTGGCGACCTTGTCGCCGGCGCGCACGATCGGCTTCTGGTTCTGGCAGGTGCGCTCGTTCAGCCCGACGAAGTTTCGCAGCTCGTACTCGTCGGAGTTGTTGACGATGATCCGCTCGCCGTCGGCGTAGGTGACGGTGCCGGCGTTGCGCGCCTTGACCACCATCCCGCTGTACTCGCCGACCACCCGCTCCATGCCGGTCGCGACGCAGGGGGGGTCCACCTTGATCAGGGGCACCGCCTGGCGCTGCATGTTCGAGCCCATCAGCGCGCGGTTGGCGTCGTCGTGCTCGAGGAAGGGGATCAGGGACGCCGAGACGCCCACGATCTGCTTGGGGGAGATGTCGACGAACTCGACCTCCTTGGCGGCCACCCGGGCGAGTTCGCCGTCGATCCTCGCGAGGACGTTGCCTTCGGTCAGCCGTCCCTTGCCGTCGAGGGAGTCGCTGGTGGCCAGCACCCGCTTGAGCTCCTCGTCGGCTCGGAGCGAGACGTACTCGCCGGTGACCTTCCCGTTCTTGACCTCGCGGTAGGGGGTCTGCAGGAAGCCGTAGTCGTCGATCTCGCTGTAGATCCCGAGGGAGGCGATCAGGCCGATGTTGGTGCCTTCCGGGGTCTCGATCGGGCAGATCCGGCCGTAGTGCGAGATGTGGACGTCTCGGACCTCGAAGCCCGCGCGCTTGCGGTTGAGCCCGCCGGGGCCCAGGGCCGAGAGTCGGCGCTCGTGCACCAGCATCGAGAGGGGGTTGGTCTGGTCGACCACCTGCGAGAGCTCGCTGCGGCCGAAGAAGAAGTCGATCGCGCTGGAGATGCTCTTGGAGTTGACCAGGTCCGCGATCTTGCTCAGCTCGTCGGGGTCCTTGACCGACATGCGCTCCTGGACGGTGCGGCGGAGCTTCAGGAAGCCCTTGCGCATCTCCTCGGTCGCGAGCTCGTCGAGGGTCCGGAGCCGACGGTTGCCCAGGTGGTCGATGTCGTCGATGTGGGCCCGGCCGCGCTTGGCGCGGAGGTCCATCACGTAGCGGATGACCGCGAGGAAGTCCTCGGCCCGGATGTGCTGGACGGACTCGTCGCAGACCGAGTAGTAGTCGTCGTCCTCGAACTTCCGGTTGATGCGGAATCGTCCCACGCGGCCCAGCCGGTAGCGGCTGTCCTCGAAGAACTTCTCCTCGAAGAGCTGGCGGGCCTTGTCGACCTGGGGGGGGTTGCCCGGTCGGAGCCGCCCGTAGATCTTCAGGAGCGCCGCCTCGTGCTCGGTGACCTCGGCGAGGAAGTCGAGTCGTTCCTCGGCCAGGGTGTTGAGGATCAGGGGGTCGGTCGCGTCCCGGATGACCCGGATGGTCTTGAGTTCCGAGGCCTGGATCATCTCGATCGCGTCCCCGATCATCGCGCCGGGGCGGCAGAGCTCCTCGCCGGTGTCGGTGTCGATGATCAGTTCCGCGGAGTAGTGCTCGGGGTGCAGCTTCTCGACCTTGACGTCCTCGACGTCGTAGAACAGCTCGAGGAGCTTGTCGGTCGAGGAGTACTTCTCGTCGAGTGCGCGCAGGAAGGTGGTCGCGGCCAGCTTGGTCGACTGGTCGATCCGCATCGCCAGGACGTCCTTCTTGGTGACCTCGAGCTCGATCCAGGACCCTCGCTCGGGGATCACCCGGGCGCTGTGCAGCGGCCGGTCGCCGAAGGAGGAGACGATCGAGAAGTCGACCCCGGGGGAGCGGTGCAGCTGGGAGACGATGCATCGCTCCGCGCCGTTGACGATGAATTCCCCGCCGCCCATCATGATCGGGATCTCGCCCAGGTAGATCTCCTCCTCGGGGACCTCGTCCACGCCGTCGCGGTGGAGCTGGACCCCGATGCGGAAGGGGCGACCGTAGGTCAGCCTCAGCTCCCGGCACTCGTCGGGGGTGTAGCGGGCCTCGTCCAGCTTGTAGTAGAGGTATTCCAGGCGCATCGTGCCGTCATAGGACTCGATGGGGAACACCTCCTTGAGCAGCGACTCCAGGCCGAACTTCTTGTCCCGCTTGTCGTGGGGGGCGTCCAGCTGGAGGAACTGGTCGTAGGCATGCTGCTGGACTCTCACCAGGTCGGGGACCGGAATCGCATCGCCACGCTTGGAGAAATCCCGAAGGGTCTTGTCGTTCATCGACAGCTGTCCTCGAAGAGTGCGCATACCTGTGGCTGGACCGGGGCCAGGGGCGCTTCCGATGTCGGAGTCGGTAGCACCCGAACTGTCCCATGGAGTGGTCGGTGGCCGTAGGTGTTCACGCTGGTGATTTTGAGATGGTCTGCTCGCGGGTAAACATCGAAGAATAGGCGCGAGGCCATGCGATCACAATACCACCCGGAAGCGCTTTCTTGATTTTTTGCCGAAAATTACGGCTTCCTCCGCGGCAGGCGCGATTTACAAGATAAACGTTCGTTTGCAATCGGGGCTCGCCCCCCCCTTGAAACGACTCGGTCGCCTCGATGAACAGGGCCCCCACCCGCTGGGGTGGGGGCCCTGGATCGAGCCTCGGTCGGGACGTCCGGGGACGCCCGGCGACGGGGTGGCTCGATTACTTGAGGTTGACGACCGCTCCAGCTTCCTCGAGCTTCGTCTTCATCTCCTCGGCTTCCTCCTGCGAGGCCTTTTCCTTCACGGGCTTGGGGCAGTTGTCGACCATTTCCTTGGCCTCCTTCAGGCCCAGGCCGGTGATCTCGCGGACCGCCTTGATGACCTGGATCTTCTTGTCGCCCGCGCCCTCGAGGATGACGTCGAACTCGGTCTGCGCCTCTTCGGCACCGCCGCCGCCGCCATCGCCGCCACCGGCGACCATGACCGCGCCGCCCGCGGCGGGCTCGATCCCGTAGGTGGCCTTCATGTAGTCGGTGAGGTCCACGGCCTCCTTGAGGGTGAGGCCGGCGATCTCGTCGCCGAGCTTGGAGATCTTCGCGTCGAAGGACGCCTCTGCAGTGGTTTCTTCTTCGGACATGTTCAGACTCTTTCCTGATTCCGCGTCCCGAGAGGCGCCGCGCGCGCGGCGTTTAACCCGAGGGCCAGTCGGTACGCTGGTGAATGGATTCGTTGCTGCCGGCTCGGATCAGCCGGCCTTGGAGATCGTCTCCCCGTTCTCGAGCTTCTCCTGGATCTGCTTGACGACCCCGAGGAGCCGGCTGCCGGGTGCGGAGGCCGCGCCCACCACGTTCTTGTAGGGCGAGAGGGCGAGGGCGACCACGGTGGCCTGGGCCTCTTCGCGGGTGGGGTAGTTGCTCAGCTGGGTGATGCCGGCCTCCCCCTCGAAGTACTCCCCGTCGAGGATCGCGGCCTTGAGGTCGAGGGCCTCGTACTCCTTGGCGCAGCGGACCAGCTCGCGCGCGACGTCGACCACCGAGTCCGCCCCGGTGACGATCGCGGTGGGGCCGCTGAGCGCCTCGTTGAGCCCCTCGAGCGGGCCGCCGGTGAAGGCCTTCCGCGCGAGCGAGTTCTTGAGGATCGTGACCTTGATCCCGTTCCGGGCGAGCTCGCCGCGAAACTGGTTGTTCGCGTTGGCGTCCATCCCACGGATCTCCACCAGCACCGCGCTGTCGACGCTCTCGAAGCGTCGGTGGTACTCGGAGACGATCATTTCCTTGACGGGCTTGCTCATTGCAGTGTCCTTCTTCTTGGGGTGGCTCGCCCGCTCAGGTGACGATGTTCACCGAGGGGGTCATGGCGCCGGAGACGACCAGCCGCTTGACGTACTGTCCCTTGGCCGAGGACGGCCGGATCCGGTCGAGGGTCTCGACGAAGTGACGGAGGTTGTCGGTGAGCTGCTCGTCGCTGAAGCTCATCTTGCCCAGCACGCAGTGGACGTTCCCGCCCTCGTCGTTGCGGTACTCCTGCTTGCCGGCGCTGTACTCCCGGACCGCCTCGCCGACGTTGGGGGTGACGGTGCCGGCCTTCGGGGAGGGCATCAGTCCCTTGGGACCGAGGACCTTGCCCAGCTGGCTGACCACCCGCATCATGTCCGGGGTCGCGATCGCGACGTCGAAGTCCATCCAGCCCCCGGCGACCTTCTCCACCAGGTCCTCCGCGCCCGCCTCGATCGCCCCGGCGGCCCTGGCCTCCTCGACCTTCTCCGAGGGGCAGAAGGCGATGACGGTGGCGGACTTGCCGATGCCGTGGGGCATCGAGATCGAGCCTCGCAGCGCCTGGTCGGCCTGCTTGGGGTCGATGCCCAGGTGGGCGACCGCGTTCACGGTCTGGTCGAACTTCGGTTCCTTGAACCGCCGGAGGGCGGGGATCGCCTCCTCGACGGTGACCTTGTCGTCGGTGCGGAGCTCCGCGTTCGCGCGACTTCGCTTGCCCTTGCGTGCCATGTTCAGTCTCCCTCCACGTCGACGCCCATCGACCGGGCGGTCCCGGCGATGATCCGGCCGGCCGCGTCCACGTCGTGGGCGTTGAGGTCTTCCATCTTCTCCTGGGCGATCGCCCGGCACTGGTCCATGGTGATGGTGCCGACCTTGTTGACGTGGGGTTCGCCCGAACCCTTGTCGATCTTGGCGGCCTCCTTGATCAGGACCGAGGCGGGGGAGGACTTGATCTCGAACTCGAAGGACCGGTCCTCGAACACGGTGATCACGCAGCCCACGACCTTCCCGTTGAGGTCCCGGGTCTTGTCGTTGAACTGCTGGATGAACTGGCCGGGGTTGACGCCGGCCGCACCCAGTGCGGGACCCAGCGGGGGTGCAGGGGTCGCCTGCCCGCCCGGGGCCATGATCTTCAGGGATGTCATTGCCTTCTTGGCCATGTGATTCGTACCTCCCACGACGGTCGCCCGCGCATCGTCGCGGGCCGGCGGGACGACAGGCCTGCCGTCCCGTCCCGAAGTAGTGCTTGCGGCTTGGATGTCGAGCCGGGCAGTCTACCCCTGCCCGGACCTCGACGCAAGCGCCCACCCCGGCCCCGAGGACACCGCGCCAGCCCCCTCGAGGGGGGCTGGCGCGGGGCCTGGCTGGTCCGGAGGGGGTCCGGGGGTCAGAACGTCCAGTAGGAGAGCACCAGGGTGAGGTCGAAGCCGTCGACGATCCCGTCGCCGTTGGCGTCGCCGAGCCCGCCGTTGGCGCCCCAGTTCTGGATGATGATGGCGAGGTCCTGGCCGTCCACGACCTGGTCCGCGTTCACGTCACCGGGGATCAGGGCCACGTCGGGGCAGATGCCCACGCTGAAGCTGTCCACCGCGGCCTCCACGATCGATCCCTCGCCCACGTCGCAGGCGGTGAACCGCATCCTGGTGGCGCTGCCCGGGGTCACGTAGTCCGCGACCCGGACGGTGTTCAGCACCCAGCCGCCATCCGCGTCGGCGTAGGGCCCGAACACGTCCACCACGACCCAGTCGAGGCCGTTGGAGCTCAGTTCCACGGTGAAGACGTCGCCTTCGTCCTCGCCGCCGCCGTTGTGCCACCAGTGCGCCCAGCTGCATTCGCTCAGGAGGTTGCTGCTGAAGGGCGGGGACACCAGGGTGGTGCAGCCCCCGTCGACGTCGGTGTTGCCGCTGCCCGGGCCGGTCAGCGCGCAGCGCCCGGACCCGTCGTAGTCGAAGGCGGGGTCGTTCCGCTCGCTCACCCCGTCGGGGGTCCCGATCCGCCACGCCCCGGAGACCGGGAGGAGGATCTCCCCGGTGGTCGTCCAGTCGAGTTCGGCCTGGGAGGATTCGAAGGTCTCCACCGCGTAGCCGATCCCGCTCACCACGCTCTCGGAGCGGAAGTCGAGGGTGCCGCCGGTCGGGATCGGACGGGTGGTCGCGCGCACCCGCCAGTCGAGGGTGCCGGGGCAGTCGAGTTCCGGGAGGGTCGCGACGTAGGTGTCAGTGCCGGCCTGCCTGACCATCGGGATCAGCACCGGGTCCAGCAGGGGCCCGGCCTCGAGGTAGACCCTGGCGGGGTCGACCTGGTAGCCGACGCCGATGACGGTGGCCGCGACCTCCAGTCCCTCGGTGAGGACGGAGGGGGGGTCCACCAGCGAGAAGATCAGCGAGGCGCCGACCAGGACCGTGACCTCGACCTCGACCTCGGTCGCGGGATCGGGGATCCCGTCCCCGTTGGCGTCGCCCAGCACCTCGTTGAGGTCGATGATCGTGTACCGGATGGTCTCCAGCCCGTTGAAGCCCGGGGCGGGGGTGTAGTTCAGCGCGTCCCGTCCGAGGGTGTTGTCGTCGGCGAGGATCAGCTGGACCAGGCCTCCCTGGGTGCCGACCGCGTCGTAGTCCACCAGCTTGATGACCCCGCAGCTCTCGACCTCGTCGTTCTGCAGGACGTCGAGGACCCGCGAGTCGTCCGCGGGGATGTCGAACTGGTCGGCGATGCCGACCGCGCCCAGGCCGTCCTCGAGGGTCGCGTTGCCCTCGTAGTCGCAGGAGAGCTGGTTGATGTAGAAGTTCATCTGCGCCTTGGTCTGGGGATTGAAGCCGAGGCGGATGTTGCTGTTGCCGCCCGGACAGAGGTGGCAGTAGCTCATGATCGTGCTGCGGTTGTCGATGATGCTCCCCCCGGGCTGCTCGCTCGGGCAGTAGCCGTTGCCGCAGCCGTCGGTGGCCGGGGTCTGCTCGTGGGTGTGCGCGGCCCCGAGCAGGTGCCCCATCTCGTGGGTGAAGACGATCACGTCCCAGTTGCCATCGCTGTAGTCCTGGAGCGGGTAGGGGAAGTAGCCCGACACCGCGCTGACGCAGAAGGCCTCGAAGTAGTCGCAGAGCCCGCTCAGCGAGGCCGCGACCCCGCAACCGAGCGGCTTGCCGCTCAGGAAGTGGGCGAGGTCCCGGTCGACCGCCACCTCGTTCTCGAGCCAGTAGTCGGTGAACTCGTCCAGCACGACCCCGCAGTCCCCCTGGCCCTCCCACGGGTCCTCGGTGGTCCAGAGGCGGACCTGGGTCAGCTGGATGTTGATGTTGAAGTCCGCGCGGTAGATCTCCGACCCGGCGGTCGCCAGCAGGGCGATGTAGGTGTTGGCCGCATTGACGTTGGATCCCAGTCGTGCGAGGAACTCCTGGTCGGTCTCGATCGCCTTGCGGATCGTCCGGCAGCGTCGCTGGAGCTCCCCGGCGAGCAGGCCGGCTCCGCCGCCGGGGGCGTCCCCGGCGTGGTCGAACTGGCAGACCCAGGGATCGGAGTCGATGACCTCCTGGGGCATGCTCGCGTGGTCGAAGACCAGCGTCGGGCGGTCCAGGCCGTAGGGGCCGCTGGAGATCATGTGCAGCCGGCCGTCGGTCTCGACGTAGCCGCTGGTGCCGTGGGGGCCGCTGGCGATGAACGCCCGGGAGCCGTCCGCCCCGTCGACCGTCCCGGCCATCATCACCACGTCCGGCGCCTCGACCCGCACCTCGACCGGTCGTCCATCGCGCCCTTCGACCATGACCACGAAGCGGGTGGTCTCGTCGAAGGACCGGACCTCCCGGAGTCGCAGGTCGGCCATCGCACCGCCCCCGAGCGGGAAGTCCTTGACCAGCATCGTCGCGGTCCGCTCCGAGCTGCGGCGGGCGATCGCCCGGAACTTGCCCTGGTCGAGTTCCACGACCCTCGCGCCTACATCCTCCCAGGGGTTGGCCTCGGCCTTGAACTTGAGGGGGCTCTCGACCTGCTCGAGCCGGGGGCGTGCGAGCATGTGGTGCCCGATGACGATCCGCTGGCGCTCGTTCGCCCCGCCCTCCTCGGCGACGAGGGGTCGGTCGGCCGTTCCGCCGGTGGCGGTGAGCAGGGGAAGCAGGGTGGCGGTGGCGAGTCCGAGAAGGGCCATGTTCATCTCCGTCAGGTCTGGGGTTGTCTTCATCCCGTGACGCCGCAGCGTCGGATGTGGATCGTCGAGTATAGGTAAGGGGCGTCGATCGAGTACCCCCGGCGCGGCGGGTTGGTGGACGGTTCGAGGGAGTCCGCGGGGTGGTTCCGGGGGACCCTCGTGAACGACCTCGACCGCCTCCATGAACCTACCCCGACACCCCGTTGCTGAGAAGCGAATTCCCCGGGTTCTGCGGAGGTGGTGCGGGTCGTGTGGGCTTTGCGGGCCGTCCCGCGTCGTTGCGGGCGGGGGGGTGGCGATCCGATTATCGGGCTGTTGAGTCGCGGGGGGGGTGCCCGCTCCCGGTCGCCCGGGAGCGGGCCTGGGTTCGTCTGCAGGTCAGCGGGTCGTCCGAATGTGCTCCTCCTGGAACATCCCGTAGTCACCGTGCCTGCCCAACGAGTCCACCCGGCGGACGGGCCGCCACCGAGGCGGCGGGCCGTCCGAACCACACTCAGCCACCCGCGGGTCCCGGGACGTGGTGCGAACGTCCTGGCCCTGGGTGCGGATGCTGTCATCCACGTCATCCCGTTGCATCAGCGATCCGGCCGGGTCCACCCCCAGCCAGAGTGGGCCGTGCCCGGGATCGCACACGAGCCTCCCACCGCCCAGTTCATTCGGGACGACGAGGATGTCAGGTTGTCGCTTTCTCCCCGACTCCGGCATCAGGTGTTTCCACCGCCGGTCGTGCAGGCCACGGGTGACGACCCGCGGCAGGACGAAATCCTCAACGACCGCGGCCGACTGGCCGCGGGTCCCCCGCTGAAGGGCTCGTGATCAAGACGTGCTTCGGTGGGGCACTCCCGCCGGGACTCGAGGATCCCCGCGAATCGTCCCGGCAACGCGTCTGATGACCCCCGTGCGCCGAATGCGGGGGAAAGCGTGCAGGGACTGAACCCGGAAGCGCGGGAGGCCCGTTCGCGTGATGCCATGAGGTCCGCGCCGGAGAAGGCGGGACGTCTCGTGCGAACGGGGTGCGAGCGCCAGCGGGAGTGACCAGCATTCTCACGGGTGTCGCGGCGTGATTCACCGGTGAGGAGTACCGCGCGACGCATGTCTCGCGGTCCTGGAATCAGCCGAAGAGGGAGGAGAGTGACACGCATGGAATGCACCACCGAAAACCTGAACGCCTCCGGCACGCGCCGGAGGAACGGTCGGGATGCCGGTCGAGAGCACCAAACATCAACGATCGTTGAGTTCACAGTACACGGCCATGCCCCCGGTTCAAGGAACTTCTCGGAACTTTGGCCAAGAACACCCCTGCGGGTGCCTGAGCGTGGGTTGGACGCTGGGGAGGGCCGATCAGGCCCCGAGGGCCAGGCGGCAGAAGACCTCGATCCCCGGGCCGATCGCCTCGTCGTTGAAGTCGAACCCCGCGTTGTGCAGGCCCGGCATCGACGAGGCCCCCTCGGCCAGCAGGCCCAGGAAGAAGAAGCAGGCAGGCACCCGTTCCCCGTAGAAGGAGAAGTCCTCGCCGCCCATCACCGGATGCTCGAGCCACTGCACCTGCTCGGCCGGCAGGCAGTCGAGGGCGCGCTCGCGGAACCGGTCCACGCACTCGGGGTGGTTGCGGGTCACCGGGTAGCCCTTGATGAACCGGACCTCGGCCCGGCAGTCGTGGGCGGTCGCGATCGCGGTGCCGACCTCCTCGATCCGTCGTTCCAGCCGTTCCCGGGTCTCCGCCTTGAGGGTCCGGACCGTGCCGCCCAGCCGGACCTCGTCGGGGATGACGTTGAAGGCATCGCCCGCATCCAGCTGGGTGATGCTGATCACCGAGGCGTCCAGGGGATCGGTCTCCCGGGAGACCAGTCCCTGCAGCGCCTGGACCAGTGCGGCCGCGCAGAGCACGGGGTCCGCGCAGCTGTGGGGCATGGCGGCGTGCCCGCCCCGCCCGCGGATCGTGATCTCCAGTTCGTCCGCGGCCGCGAGCATCGGACCGACCCTCGCGCTGACCATCCCGACCGGGGTCTCCACGTGGCCGTGCAGCCCGTAGATCGAGTGCACCGGCCGACCGATCCGCGTGCCGTCGAGCGCGCCGTCCTCGCACATCCGTCGTCCACCGGCCCCGCCCTCCTCGGCGGGCTGGAAGACGAAGGTGACGTCCCGGGGCAGCGGGTGCTCCTGCGCCAGTCGCGCGAGGACCTTCGCGGTGCCCAGGAGGATGGTGGTGTGCCCGTCGTGCCCGCAGGCGTGCATCCGGCCCTCGTTCCGGGAGGCGTGGGCGAGCCCGGTCTCCTCGTGGATCGGGAGCGCGTCCATGTCCGCCCTCAGGGCGATGGGGTTCCCATCCCCGCCGGGCAGGTGCCCGAGCACCCCGGTACCGCCGGCGAGGGAATCGACGTAGGCCACGTCGCTGGCCGCGAGCCCCTCGGTGACCACCTGGCTGGTGCGGAACTCCTCGTAGCCGAGCTCGGGGTTCCGGTGGAGGTCGTGCCGGAGCTCGACCAGGGCGGGCAGTTCCTCGGCGACGAGGGCGCGGACGCGACGGATCTGTTCTTCGGTGTTCATGTCCTCAGCGTAGCCGCTCCGGACCGGCCTAGGACCGAAGTCTTGGAAGTCCGACCCGTTCCCGTCCCCGGTTGACCTGGGCGATCGCCGCGGGTTCCTGGCGGATCAGCCGGGTCAGCTGGCTCATGGTCAGTCCCAGCACGCCCGCGGCGCCCGCCACGTCGAACTTCCGCGCGTAGACCACGTCGAGGGCCTCGGCCAGCAGGGCGGGGTAGTCCGCGTGCTTCGGGTTGACCGGGAGCTTGCGACCCTGCCGCCGGGACTCCCACAGCTCGCTGGGTCGGTGGTTGTCCCGACCGACCTGGGTGCGGACGGTCCGGGCCAGCTTCAGGCGCAGCCGGAAGATCGCCCGGGAGCGGTTGACCTGCTGTTCGCGACGCTCGGTCCCCCGGGCCTCGACCCCGGTCGGCAGGTGCACGACCCGGATCCCGGTCTGCACCTTGTTGCGGTGCTGGCCCCCGGGTCCGGACCCCTTGCCCGAGCTCACCTCGCACTCCGCCAGGAACGCGGCCTCCGGGAGCGCGGCCGGGTGCGGCCCGTCGTGGTAGATCGAATCCGGATCGCGGTAGGGGGGTCGGTAGCCCATCGCTCAGCGTCCCCTCCTCGTGGTCGGGCTCGCGGTGGTCTCCAGGGGGTCTCGCTGCCCGCGCACCAGGCGCTCGTGCGCGGTCACCCCGAGCATCGCCGCGTTGTCCATGCAGTACGCCATCGCCGGCATCCTCAGTTCGAGGCCCCGGGCCACCGCCAGCGCCTCCAGTTCGCGGCGGAGCAGTCGGTTGGCCACCACGCCCCCGCCCGCGAGGAGGGTGCGCGCCCCGGTGGCCTCCAGGGCCAGGGTGGTCTTGCGGACCAGGGCCGCGACCACCGCGTGGCGGAAGCTCGCCGCGAGCACCGCTCGTTGTTTGGGCGCAAGGTCCTCCGCGGAGCGCTCGAAGACGGTGCGGCCGCCCTCGCGCCGGGGGGTGCCGCGGATCGCGTAGAGCATCGCGGTCTTCACCCCGCTGAAGGAGAAGTCCAGCGAATCCCGCCGCATCAGGGAGATCGGGAGCTCGACCTCCGGCTCGGCCCCCGAGTCCTCGGCCAGCCGGTCGAGCTCCGGGCCTCCCGGGTAGGGCAGCCCGAGCATGGTCGCGGCCTTGTCGAACGCCTCGCCGGCCGCGTCGTCGATGGTCGCGCCCAGCAGCCGGAGGTCCAGCGGCCCCGACAGTTCGTAGAGGCAGGTGTGCCCGCCGCTGACCACCAGTCCCACCGCCGGCCACGCGACCTCGGGCCGATCGATCAGGCCCGCCAGCAGGTGGGACTCCACGTGGTCCACCCCGAGGAAGGGGAGTCCCCGGCTCCAGGCCAGGGCCTTCGCGAAGCTCACCCCGACCAGCAGGGACCCGATGAGGCCGGGCCGGACCCCCGCGGCCACCGCGTCCAGGTCCTCGAGGTCGATCCCCGCCTCGAGCAGGGCCCGATCCACGATCGGTCCGATCCGCTCCAGGTGCGCCCTCGAGGCGATCTCCGGCACCACGCCGCCGTACTCCTCGTGGAGTTCGTGCTGCGAGGCGATGACGTTCGACGCGACCCGTCGCCCGTCCCGCACCACCGCGGCCGCGGTCTCGTCGCAGGAGGACTCGATGGCCAGGATGCAGGTTGGCTGGCGGGGCTCGTTCATCGGATGTCCACAGGGTAGCGGCCCCGCACGCGCTAGACTTGGGGGCCGGTCCACCGTCCCCCGAGCTGCGAAAGGTCATTCGTTGGAACAAGGTCTCCGTCACACGCTCGAGGTCGCCGAGGAACGGGCGGTGCTCGTGAAGGTCCTGCTCGGGGGGGACGACGCCGCGGGGTCCGATCCCCTCGCGGAACTTCGTGCCCTGGGTTCGACGGCGGGGGCGACGGTGGTGGGGGAGCTGCTCCAGCGCCGGGTCCGACCTCGCGGGGCCACCTACCTCGGCAAGGGCAAGCTCGAGGAGCTGGTCCGGCTGGTGAAGATGCTCGAGGCCACGGTGGTGGTCTTCGACAACGAGCTCTCCCCGATGCAGATCCGCACCATCGAGGAGGCGGTCTGCTGCAAGGTCCTCGACCGCAGCGAACTGATCCTCGACATCTTCGCCTCCCGCGCCCAGACCCGGGAGGCCAGGCTGCAGGTCGAGATCGCCCAGCTGCAGTACACCGCGCCCCGACTGCGCGCGATGTGGACCCACCTCGGCCAGGTGACCGGCGGCGCACCGATGGGGGTCGGCACCCGCGGGCCCGGCGAGCAGCAGCTGGAGATCGACCGCCGGCTGGTGCACAAGCGCATCGCGCAGCTGCGGGAACGACTGGCCGAGGTGCAGTCGCGCAAGACCCGGGAGGTCGAGTCGCGCACCCTCGAGCACTTCACGGTCGGCCTCGTCGGCTACACCAACGCGGGCAAGTCGACCCTGTTCAACGCGCTCACCGCGGGGGGCGCGATGGAGGCGGACCAGCTGTTCGCGACCCTCAACACCCGGGTCGAGTCCTGGCCGCTGGGCGGGGGGGCCGAGGTCCTGCTCTCCGACACCGTCGGCTTCATCAGCGACCTGCCCCACCACCTCGTGGCCTCCTTCCGCTCGACCCTCGAGGAGACGGTCCGCGCCCACGCCCTGGTGATCGTGCTCGACGTGGGGGACCCCCTGGCGGAACGGCAGTACCGCACCGTGCTCGAGGTGCTGGAGGAGATCGGGGCCCGCGACCAGCCGCGGGTGCTGGTCCTCAACAAGATCGACGCCCTGGTCGAGCGCCGGCAGCGGGGGCTGCTCGAGCGGGACCCGCTGCCCGAGTGGCGGGAACGGTACCCGGAGGCGATCGCCCTCAGCGCCCGCAGCGGCGAGGGGATCGAGGACCTCCGCGCCCGCGTGCTCGGGCTTCTGCACGGTCCCGCGCGGGAGGTCCGGGTGGAGGCGCCGATGTCCGATTCCCGGTTGATCGACTTCCTCGAGAAGCGGACCACGGTGCTCGAGCGGGATTGGAACGACACCGCCTGCGTCTACCGGGTCCGGATCGGACGACGGCAGGTCGAGCAGCTGCTCGCTCGCGGGTCGAGGTTCACCATCGACGGGCGCGCCGCCGCGGAGGCGTTCACCGCACTGTGGCCGCCCCCCGAAGCGGGGACCGACCGGACCGTCCCCCCGCATCGCCGGGCCTGGCCGGAGGAGCACCTGGAGTGACGCCGGGCCGTGGGGGGCCGTGGATCGCGTCCGCTCAGGCCGGGGGGATGCCCAGGGCGATCCCGATGAGTTCGCGCAACGGTTCGTCCGGTTCGTCGGGGAAGCGGTGCCAGATCCGGGTCGCCGGCGCCTCGGTCTCCAGCTGCATCCAGCCGACCACCCGGCTTCGCTCGCAGCGCTGGCCGCTCCAGAAGCCGTCCTCCGCCCGTCCGTGCGCCACCAGTCGGTTGTCCCGCGGGATTCGATCCCACCGCTGGACGTGGGTGCCCAGCAGCGCGAGGTCCACCAGCTGGTCGTGCATGCGGTCCTCGGTCAGCACCAGGATCACGTTCTCGCCCCCCGGCATGAACTGTTCGTAGGCCCGCTCCAGCGAGCGACCCACCCGCTCGATCGCCTTGGTGCGGTAGCTGTGCACGCTGACCACCGCGCGGTCCCCCTCGACCGTCGCCACCACCCGGGCGTTGCCGGCGACCCGACCCGCCCGGTCCCGATGCAGCAGCTCCTCGCCGATGGTGGCCTCGTGGAGGAACCGTCCCACCGCCTGCGCGAGGTCGGTGAGCTGGGTCTCGTCGAGGTCGGCCCGCCAGCCCACCTCCACCAGGTAGGGCCGCGGGACCTGCTCGATCACCCGCAGGCACGAGGGCAGCGGGGGCCGGGGGACGTGGCTGATCCTCGGACACTTCACGTGGAGGTAGAAGCGGCGGTCGTTCACCTGCACCTCGAAGTCACAGGTCCGTCCGTTGGGGGTGGGCAGTTCGTGGGCGATGTCGCAGCCGGTCCGGAGGAGCCGTCGCGCCACCCTCGCCTCGGCCAGCGGTCCCCCGAGGGGCTTCGAGGCCTTGATGGTCCGTTCCAGCTGGTCCCGCACCGATCGGCCCGCTCGTCCGCCGCCCCCGGGCAGGTCGCGCCAGGCGGCGAGCTCCGCGAGCACGTGCTGCTCGAGTCTCCGGTCGGCGGGTCGGTCGGGGGATTGGTCGGCGGGCTGGCTCAGTGGGGCTCCTTCTCGCGGGGCGAGGTTCCGGTGAACACTATCGCAGCATTCGCCGTGCATCCAACGTGATTTCCCCCTTCTCGACCGGTTTCACCTCCCGGAGGACGTCCGGGAAGAACCCCCGTGGCGGGGCCTCCGGCGCCGGTTCGTGGTGGTCGCCGAGGGTTTGGGCCGCGCCTGCGAGCCCGGGCTGCATTCCCCTCCCGGAGTGTCCGATGGAGGGGGCGGTACGGCGGCACTCGGTCGCCTTCCAGGTGATCCAGGGAAGGAAGTGAATCATGCGTATCGGACAGATGCTCGTCTCCGCGGGCCTCCTCGACCCCAGCCAGGTGGAGGCGATCCTCCGCAAGCAGCAGAGCCACCCCGAACCGTTCGGGCTGCTCGCCCAGCGTCTCTACGGGCTCGACCCCCACGTCATCGAACAGGTGTGGTCCCGGACGATGATCCGGATCTCCGAGGTCGTCCGGCCGGACCCCGCCGAGATCGACCCCTACGTGCTCGACCTCGTCACCCGCCGCCAGGCGTGGCAGTTCAGGTTCCTGCCGATCTCGATGGACGAGTCCGGCACCCTCCGGGCGGCCACCACCCGGGAGCACCTCTCCCGCGCGGTCCGCTTCGCGACCCGCGTCCTCGACCGGCCGTGTTCGTTCGTGCTCACCGATTCGGAGTTCCTCGCCGAGCAGCTCGACCTGAACTACGCACTGCCCGGGCTCGGGGAGCACGCGGTCGAGCAGGCGCAGCTGCACGAGGCCCTGCGATGCGCGGGGGAGGTCGCCTGAGGGCGATCCCGCCTCGCGCGGCCACCCGATCCGGTTGCTCCTCCGGCTAGGCGCTCGCGGCCTCCGGCACCTCGAGGTCCGTCCGCTTCGGGATCAGGTAGCCGTAGGCGGCGGCCGAGACCGCGGTCACGTACGGCCAGCTCAGGAAGACCAGCGGCAGCAGGCACAGCAGCGCACCCGCGAGCAGGATGAGCCCGCACAGGACCAGCAGCACCAGCAGCGAGCCCACGGTGCCGAGGCCGCGGGTCGCCTGCCAGCTGATCCGGAAGGCGCCGGCCATCGAGGGGCGGCGGCAGCGCGGGTCGATCACCGCCAGCATCGAGAAGTGCAGGCGGATGTACAGGTAGATCCAGCAGGGGAGCGCGAGCGCCACCCCCACGCCGAGGATCACCAGCACCGCGGAGACGCTCTCCCCCGGCGCCGCCCGGGATTGCAGCAGGTAGGCGGGGACCGCGAAGGGCACCACGAAGACCAGGGCGAACGCCAGGAACCCCAGCGTCCAGCAGATCTGGATCAGGAGGACCCGTCCCCAGCTGCGGAAGCCCGCCCAGGAGTCGGCGAACTCGACGCGTTCGCCACGCAGCAGCCGGACCACCACCAGGGTGGCCCCGAGCATGTAGGGCACGAACACCATCCACTCGAAGAGGATGCTCGCCCACCCCGACCACGAGGTGTAGCGCTGGCCGGCGCCCACCGAGATGGCGCCCACGGTGCTGCCCGTCGGATCCGGCGTCGGGGGCGGGTTCAGCGCACCGAGGCCCGACTCCAGGCACCCCCCGACCAGCTTCATGAGCACCATCACCGCGGTCATGCCGAGCAGGAGCCCGTAGTTCGAGCGGAGCACGTTCCAGCCGGCGTTGAAGGCGCGTTCGAGGGAGTAGTCCTCGGTTTCGACGACGCCCGGGCCTCCCTCCGAGATCGCCTTCGCCTGCAGGTGGTCGGTGGGGGGGGTGGTGCGCGCCAGCTCGGGTTCGGCCTCGAGCATCCGCCACGCCTCGCTGCCCTCCGGGCAGACCTGGGTCGTCTCGTCGATGGTTCCCGCGTCGCGCATCGCCTTGATGGTCTCGACGTCGAAGGGGCCTTCGACCTCGCCCGCGGTTCGTGAGATCCAGTAACGCATGGTGGGAGGGGTCCTTTCTGGGTTCGCTCGTCCGAGGTACGCGTCCATGCTAGCGAAACCGCTTCGCGGCGATCGCGGCCGCCCGAGCGCGGCCGCATCGGTGGGGTCCCGGGGCGCTTTCGCAGCCCTGGGCCGTCATCGTGACCGGCTCGGGTAGAGATGGAGGCCGGGGCGTGATTCGCCCGGCTCGGAGCCGGCGCCGCCCCCCCAGACAAGGAGCGTGCAGCATGCAGCGAACGACCACCCAACGCCCACTTGATCCCGTCGCCTTCACGACCACCCGCCCCCGCCCGGACGGGGGCGGCCGCGGCCGACCGTGCCGCCTCGGGACGCGCCTTCGCACCACCCTCCGACGGGGGCTGCTGGCGTGCCTCGGGGTCGTCGGGCTCGCCGGGGTCGCGGGGTGCCAGGACTGCGATGAGCGGTTCTGCCGCGGGGTGCGGCTCGCCACCGTGCAGATGATGGCGGCCTCCGCGGAGTGCTGCGCGGGGGCCGAGGACCCCGCGTGCCCGGACCTCGAACATCGGTTCGACGAGCTGGTGCGCGCCCTCCACGAGGCCTACGACGCGTGCGAGGCGGGCAACCTCGAACGTCTCCGCGAGCTGCTGGAGTCGATCCTTCGTTCGCTGCCCCGGGCGTTCCTGCTGGGGTTCTGCGGGGTGGACGTCGACCTCGGCGACTGGCTCGAGGAGGCCTGCCATCCGTACGTCAACGCCACCACCGCGTTCCTCCCCGGGGACGAGCTGGCCACGTCCATCCGGCTGCTCGAGTCGGGGTCGACGGGGCGCTCGCCGGACGGTCCCGCGGCCTGGTTCCCGGGGCGGGCGGCGAACCCCTTCCCGGGCTCGGTCGAGTACGCGGTCCTGCCCGGGTCCCACGTGGACGTCTCGGCCTGGTGGGGTACCGATCGATACACGGTCACCGGATCGCTGGGTCTCGGCGGCGTGGGGGGGGCGGGCGCCCGGCGTTCGATCGAGTCCGGCGGCCCGGTCCTCGAGTCCCTCGCGTTGCGGCTGGGCTCCACCAGCGGCGGGCCGGACGTCCTGATCGACCACGCGGGACCCGGGGCCCCGTCCCTGGTGCGGGTCGATGCGTCCGGTCGCGGTCGGCTCGGTGCGGCGGTGTGGATCGAGTTGGTGGACGACCCCGGGGGCGTCCTCCCCGACGGCACCGGATGGACGGCGTGGATCGAGCTCCCGGTCCGGGTCTCGACGGGGCGGGTGGAGCTTGGTGACGGCGCCCCCGCACCCGCCGACGTGGTGTTCCCGGTGGATCCCGGTCACCACGCGGCCGGGGCCCGGCTCGACCTGCTCGTCGCGCACGCCGGGGGTGGGCTGCTCGGGGACGACCTCGCCCCCTCGCCCTGCCAGGTCCTGGATGGGTTCAGCGAGCGTGAATGGCGCTGGTTCCAGCGAATGCGGCAGTGCTTCCCCGAGTGCTTCACGCAGCCCTGAGGGGCGGGGCCGGACCGGGGGCGTCGCCGTGGCGGAGGCGTCCCCGGCCCCGGTTCCCGGAGGTCAGGCCTCCAGCAGGTCCTTGTCGATGTGGTCGATGAAACCGGCGAGGAAGTCCATGGCCTGGGCGACCACCTTCGGCGCGAGGGTGAACACGGTCGAGATGAGGATGCCCGCGGGGGCCAGCTCGATGTGCCACTTCTCCTTGCGGTGATCCATGAGGTACTCGATCATCGCCTGCGAGATGAAGTCCATGGTGAGCTTGTCGTCCGCGGAGAGGACGCGATATCGCTTGTTGAAGTCGTGCAGCTCGAAGCTCATCTTGTGGTAGCCCCAGTTGAGCATCTGCCCCTCGTCGGCTCGCTTCATCCCGGCGATCACGCCGGTCGGGGTGATGATCGCGCGTGGCAGCCGGCCGGTGCAGTGGGCGAACACCGAGCTGTACTCCCCCTCGCCGTCGACCTCGTAGTGCAGGGTGTCGAAGGAGGTCATCTGGTGCCCCTTCCAGCGTCCCTCCATGATGTTGCAGTTGGTCTGCCACCCACCCCGGAATCGGTTGGTGCTGAACGCCCAGAGCTTGGTCTGGAACGGCGAGTCGCCGAAGAATCGGCTCGCCATCTTGGCCTTCATCGAGAGGGGGCGGCTCATCTTCTGGGTCTCGGTCAGGTGCTCGGAGGCGTCGATGGACTCGATCTCCCCGTGGTAGTCCGCCGGCTTCTGCCAGAACTCGAGCTGGTGCTCCGAGGCCATCGCCCTGAAGGCCTTGGCACGGCTGTTGTTCTTCATCTTGAAGTACAGCATCTGCGCGCCCATCTTGATCGCGTCGAAGGCAAGGTCGTCTGCAGTACCCATCGGGAGTCTCCTGTTCGGGATCAGCTGGTCGGGTGAGCGGTTCGTCGCCGGATGCCCGCGCCCCGGAGAACCGACCCCGACAGCCTATCCGCACCCCCTTTCCCGTGCAGCCGCCGTCCTGACCGCCGGTGGCACTCACCAGCGCCTCGAAGCGGGGGTATCCTCTGCGCATGACGAACCACGACCCCACCCGCCGATCCATGCTCCTGGCCGGGGCCCTCGCCCCGGTCTCCCTCGCCTCCTCCTCCGCCCTGGCCCGGCCCGCGCGGCGAACCGTCCCGCAGGACGCGGCCGCGGGGACGCACGACGACGGACGCTCCGACCGTCCCCCCGCGCAGGCGACCCCGGACTACGTGCTCGACGTGGACACCCGCGAGCTCGACCTCTTCGGCACCCCGACCCCCGCGTTGCTCGCCAACGACCGCCTGCCCGGTACCGAGCTGCGCTACCGGGAGGGCGATTCCTTCCGGGTGCTGATCAACAACCACCTCGAGACGCCCTGCACCCTGCACTGGCACGGCCTCATCGTGCCCAACTACATGGACGGGGTCCCCGGCATCACCCAGTACCCGATCGGGTCGCGGCAGTCGGTCTTCATCGAATACCCCCTCCGCCAGTCCGGCAGCTACTGGTACCACTCCCACTACCAGCTGCAGGAACAGCAGGGGCTCAACGGGCCGTTCATCATCGAGGAGCGCCGTCCGGAGCACGCCTACGACCACGACGTGACCGTGTACCTCCAGGACTGGATCCAGCAGTCCCCCTACGGCATCGTCCCCCAGATCCGGGGCGAGCAGCCCGCGACCCCCGCGGTCCGGACCCCGGTCCCCGGTGGCGCGCCCTTCCCCGGGGATCGTCCGTTCAACGTGGACGTCGACTGCCCCGGCTACCTGATGAACGGCCGCACCGAGGAGGATCCCTGGACGATGACCGTCCGCAAGGGCGACCGCCTCCGCCTGCGGTTGATCAACGGGTCGACCTCCACGTTCTTCCGGGTCGGGCTCGCCGACCACGACCTGACCATCATCGCCGCCGACGGGCAGCCGGTGGTGCCCACCACCGCCGGCAACGTGGTGCTCGCGGTGGCCGAGCGATACGACGTCCTGGTGACCATCCGCGAGACCGGGTCCTTCGACCTTCGTGCGGTCGCCCTGGGCACCCGCCGGGGCGCCAGCGGGGTGCTGCACACCCCCGGCGCGGTCGCGCGTCCCGCCCGCGGCCCCTTCGCGTTCCGTTCCCCGGCCGGGGGCAGCGCCGACTACCCCGCCCTCCGCTCCCCGTACCCCACCACCCTTCCCGAGGGACCGGTCCGGACCTTCGACATCGAGCTCGGCGGGGAGATGAAGCGCTACCTGTGGTCGATGGCGGGGGAGTACTACCCCGAGCTCTACGTGCCGGAGGGTGACGCCGGCCCCCTCGAGGTCCGGCGGGGGGAGCGGGTGCGGATCCGCTTCACCAACAGCACGATGATGTACCACCCGATGCACCTGCACGGGCACTTCTACCGGGTGCTGGCGAAGCCCGGCGAGTGGGACCAGCCCGATGCACCCCTGAAGGACACCGTGGCGGTCGGTCCCGGCCAGCGCATCGACATCGAGTTCACCGCCGACAATCCAGGCCACTGGTTCTTCCACTGCCACAACCTCTACCACCTCGCGAGCGGGATGGCCCGGCAGGTCCGCTACGTGGTGTGAGCACCCGGGACCCTGGTCCCGGGTCCAGCCGTCGTGCCGTCGGATCGAGTCCGAATCGGGCTGTTTGGAGGCGATCCGGGCTGATTTGGGCGGATTCGGGTGGATCCGGGCGGATTCCCCGGTGGATCTGGGCGCTTCTCGGCCTTTTGGGTTCAATCTGGACGTTTTTGGCGTAGACTCTTCCTAGGCCCCCCTCGGCCACATGATTGAGAAGAGAAGAGAGCGAAGGACAACCCATGACCCACCAATACGTTCCGAGCGGTTCTGTTGCATCGCTGTTGCCCGCACTGGCGGTCCTCTGTGGAGCCACCGTGCTCCAGGCGGACGTCGACGTGGCACCGGTCGTGGGCATGTCGGTCTCCGGTGGCAGTGGCTGGAGCTACTGGCTGGACAGCGACGTCGACGGCGTGACCGGTTTCGACCCCGAGACGAACTACCACCTCTACGAGGGCGGCGCCCTCTGGGCCGAATGCGACGTGTGGTGGGACCACTGGGTCGAGGTCGACCCCGGCCTCGGGTTCGGATTCACGGTCACCAACAACCTCGACGTGGTCGAGGAGTTCACCCTGGTCGCCTTGGTCGAGGTCCCGGGCTGGTCGCGCGGCACCTTGATAAACGCCTCCCTCGGCGGGTCCGTGACCGACTCGAACTTCGACGGCTTCGCCGAGCTCGCGGGAAGCTCCGACGGCCTGCTCACCACCTTCCTCGACGGAACCAAGCAGCTGGACGTGGGACCCGGGATCACCGCCACCGTCAGGAACTACGGTGGCACCTCGGGGATCGGCATCTACAACACTCCCGTGGTCGCCGGCCCCGGATCGACCGACGGCCTGCTCGAGGTCGAGCTCTCCTTCACCCTGACCCCGGGCGACACCGCGGCGCTGAGCGGCGCCTTCGTCGTCAACTACGTTCCTGCGCCGGGCGCCCTGCTCGCGTTCGCGGGCTTCGGGGTCGCACGCCGCCGACGGCGGTGACCGCCCACCGTTCCTGATCGACCCGTTCCCGGCACCGGCCTCCCCGCGGGAGCGGTCGTCACGTTCCCGACCTTGCCACGCTCCGGGTCCCCCGTGCGCCGCATTCGGGGCACGCCGCCCGGACCGGTTCCGGCAGCTCGTGTCCGCAGGCCAGGCAGTGGGGGACTCGTTGCCGGCGGAGCTGCTGGATGCGAATCGCGAAGGCGACCACCACCACCAGCCACCCCGCGACCAGGCCCAGGGTGGTCGCGTGCACCACCGCGGGTGCGATCGCGCCTCCGCTCGCCTGCTCGAGGCTCTCCTGGATCTCGCGCATCGCCAGGGAGTACTCGAGGAACAGCGGGCCCAGCCCGCCCACCACCAGCGAGAGGACGAACGGCCACCCCGATCCGGTGAAGGCGGTCACCGCGTAGAGCGAGCGTGCGTTCCCGTGGGGTCCGCCCACCACGATCATCGCGAGCCACGCGATCAGGACCCCCCCCCACGCCATGGTCAGGAGCACCACCGCTCCCTCGACCACCGGCAGGCCGATCACCGCCGCGGGCACCTGCAGCAGCAGCAACCCGACGAAGAGCATGCACCCGTGGAAGAACGGCTGTCGCGCGTACCAGAAGGGTTCCCGGGGGGGGCGGGGCATCCCACCATCCTAGGCACCGGCCATCCGGTCGTGTTCAGGCGTCCTTCACCGCGTTGTTGAGGTCGGTCATCATCGCCTTGCCGTCCCCGAACAGCATCATGGTCTTGTCCATGTAGAAGAGGTCGTTGTCGACCCCCGCGTAGCCCACCGAGAGGGAGCGCTTCACGATCACCACCGTGCGGGCGAGGTCCGCGTCGATGATCGGCATGCCCGCGAGCGGTCCCTCGTCCTCGCGGGCCGCGGGGTTGCAGGTGTCGTTGGCGCCGATGATCAGCGCGACGTCGCACTCGGGGAACTCGGGGTTGATCTCGTCCATCTCGATGAGCTGCTCGTAGGGGACGCTGGCCTCCGCCAGCAGCACGTTCATGTGGCCCGGCATCCGGCCCGCCACCGGGTGGATCGCGTACTTGACCTCGGTGTCGTAGCGCTCCTGGAGCAGGTCCCCGAGCTCCTTGACCTGGTGCTGGCACTGGGAGACCGCCATCCCGTAGCCGGGGACGATGATCACCTTCCGGGCGCCGTCCAGCATCATCGCGACCTCCTCGGGATCGGAGCCCGCCTTGGTCCGGGTCACCTTCTCGCGGGTGGTCCCCCCGAACTCCTTGAACAGCACGTCCCGCAGGGTGCGGTTCATCGCCTTGCACATGATGAAGGTGAGGATCAGCCCCGAGGCCCCGACCAGCGAGCCCGCGACGATCAGCACCGGGTTGCTGAAGATGAAGCCGGTGAACGCGGCGGCGATCCCGGAGAGCGAGTTCAGCAGCGAGACCACCACCGGCATGTCCGCCCCGCCGATCGGCAGCACCAGCACCACCCCCAGCACGCAGGACAGCCCGATGATCGTCCAGAGGTAGGCCTGGTTGGTCGGATCCCCGATCGAGAGCAGGATCAGCACCACCACCCCGAGGAGCATGAACAGCTTGACGGGGTTCAGCCAGCGCGGTCCCCAGGTGGGGGTGGGGAACCACTTGCCGCGGAGCTCGATCCCGCCCATCAGCTTGAACATCGCGAGGACCGATCCGGTCAGGGTCGCCCATCCCACCAGGGCCGAGAGTCCCGCCGCCACCACGATCACCTGCCGGGCCAGCCCGGTGGGCAGCGCGAGCGCGGGATCCTCGATGTACTTCCAGGTCTCCGAGAGGGCGACCAGCGCGGAGGCCGCGCCCCCGAACCCGTTGAAGAGCGCGACCAGTTCCGGCATCCCGGTCATCCTGGCCCGAAGCGCCATCACCAGCCCGATGATCGACCCGATCACGAGGCCCGCCACGATCAGTCCCCAGTTCGCCCCGCCCTCGGTCCCGACCTGCATGTCCACCAGGGTGGTGACCACCGCCACCAGCATCCCCAGCGCCCCGTACTGGTTGCCCCGGGGCGCGGTGCGGGGATGGCCGAGCTTCTTCAACCCGAGGATGAAGAGCGCCGCGGAGGCCAGGTAGCCGAGCGGGATCCATGCGTCCATCTCAGGTCCTCTTGTTCCTTCCCGCGATCATGTTCAGCATGCGGTTGGTCACGGTGAACCCCCCGACCACGTTGATCATCGCGAGGACGATCGCCACGAAGGCGAGGATCCCCGAGACCAGGGTGTCGCCCCCCTGGTAGGCCACGTTCGCCCCGAGCAGCGCGCCGACCACGCTGATCCCCGAGATCGCGTTGGCCCCGCTCATCAGCGGGGTGTGCAGCATCGCCGGCACCTTGGTGATGACCTCGAAGCCGATGAAGATCGCCAGCATGAAGAGGGTGAGGTTCGCGATCAGTGAGGTCTCGGTGATCATGGAAGGCTCCCGGCGAGTCGGCTCTGGGTGGGGTGGATCGCTCCGTCACGGCACACCAGCACCCCGCCCATCCCCGGGACGTGCAGCTCGTCGCCCTCCGGGGCCCCGACCAGGACCTCGTCGTCCTCGCGGAGCACCACCGCGCCGTCCTCCACGAGGGAGCACAGGAAGGTGGTGAGGTTGTTGGCGTACAGCATGCTCGCGGTGTTGGGAAGGGTTCCGGGGAGGTTGGTGGTCCCGACCACCGTGACCCCGTGCTCGGTGGTGACCACCTGGTCGGGGACGGTGAGCTCGCAGTTGCCGCCCACGTCCGCGTTGAGGTCCACGACCACCGCCCCGGGCTTGAAGCCGGCGACCGCGGACGCGGGGATCGTCACCGGGGCGGGGGCCCCGAAGATCCGTGCGGTGGTGATGACGAGGTCCGCGCCGGCCGCGACCTCGCAGACCGTCCGGTTCACCCGCTCGATGAACTCCGGGGTCAGCGGCTTCGCGTAGCCGGAGTCGTCCTCGAAGTCGTCCATGCCCTCGACCTCGATGAAGGTCCCGCCCACCGACTCGATCTGTTCCGCGGCCGACCGCCGGACGTCCGAGGCGTGGACCACCGCGCCGATCCGCTTGGCGGTGGCGATCGCCTGCAGGCCCGCGACCCCGCTGCCCATCACCACCACCCGGGCGGGGCGGACGGTGCCGGCGGAGGTGGTCATCATCGGGATCGCCCTCGTGGCGTGCGCGGCGCCCAGCAGCACCGCCTTGTACCCGGCGAGGTTGTCCTGGCTGGAATTGACGTCCATCGACTGCGCCCGCGAGAGTCGACGCGGGATCATGTCCATCGAGCAGAGGGTGATCCCCCCCTCGAGGCAGGCGGTGACGAACCCGGGGTTCCGGAAGGGGTCGGCGACGCAGGTGAGCTGGGTCCCGCGGGCGATTCCCTCGCTCCCCGGGAAGCGCACGCAGGCGAGCTGCTCGCAGCCCAGGGCACCCGCCCGATCGACGAGGCTGGCGCCCGCGGCCTCGTACTCGGCGTCCGGGTGGTTCGCCCGCTCGCCCGCGCCGCGCTCGACGTGCACCTCGAAGCCCGCGCGCAGGAGCTTCCGGAGGCACGACGGAACGATCCCCACGCGGGGTTCGTCATCGGCTTCTCTTGGTACACCGAGTTTCATGCTGCGCCCTGGACGAAGTGCGAACCCAAGTCCGGAAGGGAAGTCCGGATGGGAAGTCCGGGAAGGATAGCCCACTTCACGGGGTGCAGTCGGACTTTCGTCGGCCCGGGCGGGTGCGGGCGCCGATCCCCCCGCGATCGGCTCGGTCGGGTGGCAGTGGGGGGGCGGGCGGTCGCCATCCTGCAGCCGTCCCACGAACGTAAGGTGTTTCGATGCCGAGGCATGCAGTTCGGGGGTCGACCGGCCTGGTCGCCTCGATCAGGAGTCCGGGGGACGTGATGGGAGCGGTTGCGGACCAGCGAGACTAGAGAGTTCGCGGGTCATGGCAGCCGCACTCCGGGCACGTTTCCAGGTCGCCCCGCGAGAACGGGTGGCCACAGTGCAGGCAGTGGCGGGTCGTGCTGCGTCCGACCGCCGTCGCCTGGAACCAGAGGAGGATGACCTCCAGGAGCCACGCCGTCACCAGGAGTACCGCGGCCGCCATGATGAGCCCCCTGGCCATGGGGACGCCCGTGACCTCCGCGAAGCCATCCTCACCGACGGCGGACCAGATCCGGTATTCGAGCCAGAGCATCGGAAACGGCACGAGGCCGAGCGACCAGAGGAGCCTTTGAATTAGGCTTCAGGAAGATCGGATTAATTCAAGTCCGCTTCTAACTGTTGCTTGATTACATCATGCATTCGTCGGATTGCGTGATCTCGATTGGAGTACCAGTCAGTCGACCAGATCCTGTGCAAAGTCCATCCTTTGCTCTCGATAATGTCCTGGCGTATCGCATCTCGTTCCCGGGCCGATCTTGAAGAGTGATAGGTGGCGCCATCACACTCGATACCCATGACGAAGTTGTCAGATCCAGGGACTCGTACTCCTATATCAATGTAATAGCCTGCGACACCAACTTGTGGAACGGCTTCGAGTCCCATGCCCTCAATGACTGTTGAGACTGATACCTCGAACTCTGAATCGGGTCCACGCCCTGTTTCAAGTCCCGTTTCTGCTAAAAGTCCAGTACGGGCATAGTGGATGTAGTTTCTCATCGCATTCCGACCAGGTTGATCTGGACCGCCAGTGATGTCGGTTTCGAGCATGGATGAAAAAACTCGAACATGCTTCCTAGCTCTGGTAACAAGTACATTTAGTCTCCGCCACCCCCCGGGCATGTTGATCGGACCAAATCGCTGCGGAACAGAGTCTGCCCCAGGCGGACGGCCATACGTAAAGGAAACGAAAATGTTGTCTCGTTCATCGCCTTGAACGTTTTCAAGGTTTTTGATGAAGAGCGGTTCGCGAAGTGCATCAAGGCGGTTGATCAGATTCCGAAGCGGTAATTCACGTTGACATCGACTATCTAAAATGTCGCCAATCAGAATCGATTGCTGCTTATTCATGGCAGCCACGCCGATGGACGGCATTCGATCTCCAAGGTGTTCGTATTGCAACGCATGATCGATAATTGCATCTACTACTGCTTCTGCCTCGATTCGATTAACTTGGCCGCTACCAAATTCGCCATTCGGGACGTGAACGAATTCGATGCCAAGCCTTCCGCCAATCTTATGTGGTGCAGGAAAGATCACGAGATCGTTGTCGTAAAAGTGCTTGTTCGAGAAAGCGATCAATGACTCATGCTCACTTCGATAGTGCATTTTCAGCCTGCGATACCGCTTCGGGGGCATTGACTTCTGGGCTACTTCGAGGATCGATTCACTGTCGGCAGATGCAAGTTGGTCATCAGGGTCAAGGTCGTCTGGATTGATTGTGCTGGAAAAGTATCTGGAAGGTGGAAGTTGCTTGGGATCGCCAACAACCACAAACTGTTTCGCGCGCGCGATTGATCCGAGTGCATCGCCCGGCTTGACCTGAGATGCCTCGTCGAAAATTACCAGATCAAACAGGTCACACTCTTTGGGGAGAACTTCCGCAACGGTCGTGGGATTCAGCATCATGCAAGGCTGAAGTTGGAGCAGGGCATTGCTAGCGCGGCTGAACAACGGTCGAAGTTTGAGGTGTCGCTTACTCTTCCCAATCTCGTTTTGAATTAGATGCAGTTCCGATTTGTCACGCACCCTCGGTCCAGCTGATCCTCTTGTGACTTCTCCGTCCAGCACGTGGCAGTCTTTGGCAATCTGGCTCCAGGCAAATTCGCGAAGCTCGGCATCGATTTTCTTGAATTCTGATCGGGCGGAATTTAATTGATCACCGGTGATGGTGTTCAAATCTTCGGACGAATCGAAAATCCTAGTTACATG
>PKCS01000051.1 GCA_002862305.1 Phycisphaerae bacterium
CGAACGCTACGAGGAGGCCCTCGTGGCGGTTCGTTCCGCAAGGCAGCGGGCGATCACGCGGGGCACCGAGTCGGGATTCCCCTTCCGGGTGGCGGAGGCGAGGATCCTCCGGGAAGCCGGGCGCCCCGGGGAGGCGGCCAACCTGCTCTTCGCGATCCGTGCGGACGAGCACACCCTCGGTTCCACGCGGGAACTGGCGGCGGCCTGCGCCGCGATGGACCGCCACGCGAAGGCCGCGGAGGCCTGGGAACGCTACAACCGCGGGCGACCGGACGACACCGCATCGATGCTCGAGGCCGCACGATGCTGGATGATGGCGGGCGAGCCGCAGCGAGCGGCCGCGTGGCTGGATCTCGCGGAATCCTCGGGGGTCGAGCCCGCGGAACTGGATCCGATCCGCTCCATGCACTGAGCACCGGACCACCCATGCGGGCGCGACAGGTCACCTGATCGAGCGACCACCACACAGGTTCAGGACCTGCCCGGTGACGAAGTGCGCATCGAGCAGCATCCACGCGACGGTCTGCCCCGCCTCCTCGAGGGTGCCGCTGCGCCCGGCCGGGGTCCGTTCCAGGTAGCGGGATTCCTCGGAGGAGGTCATGTCGCCGGGTGCGAAGGCCACCACGCCGGGAGCGACCCCGTTCACCCGGACATCCGGGGCGAGTTCGCGGGCGAGGCTCTGGACCAGTTGGTGGAGGGCCGCCTTCGAGGCGAGGTAGCCGGCGTATCCCGGGCGAGGCAGGCCCGAGGCATGGATGTCGCCGAGGCAGACGACCGAACCGCCCCCGGGCAGTCGCGAGGACCTCAGGCAGGAGGCAAGACTCGAGGTGAGCATCAAGGGGCCGACCGCATTCACGGCGAAGAGCCCCATGAGCTCGGAGTGCTGGAGGGCGTCGAAGGGGGTGCGGTGGTAGCGGGAGGCGTTGTGCACGATCCCGTCGACCCCCCCGGGACGGATGCGGCTGCAGGCCGCCTCGATCGACTCCTCCGCGTCGAGGGCGAGCGGCAGGACCTCGACCTCGACCGCCCGCGCCGCCGCCGAGCGGCAGAGGTCGGCGGTCTCCCGGCAGTCGTCCTCCCGGGTGTGGTAGGTCAGCACCAGGTCGTGCCCCCGCCCCGCAAGCTCGAGGGCGACCGCACGACCGACCCGCCGGGAGGCACCGGTGACGAGGATGCGCGCGACGCTCATCGGGCACCTCCCCCGCGGTGCGGTCGGGACCCGCTGGCGGGGTCTTCCGGATCGACCACCATCCTGCGCGCGGACTCGACCCAGGGATCGACCCCGCGGGTGTCGGGGGAGGCATCACGACGCTCGTCCACGGGGTGGACCGCGCTCCGGGGCTGCACACCGGTGGTCCGGCGGAGCGAAATCAGGAAAAACCGGAGCAGAACGCCCAGCATGCCCAAAAGCAGCAGGATTATCACGATGAGTTCGAGGACGTGAAACATCGCGACCATTGTACCCCGATGGTTTGAATACACTATCGCGGGCGCGGAAATTACCCCGGCCATCGTCCGGACCGGGCCAAGGTTGAAGAGGGCCACACCCATCGGCGCGACGACCAACAAGCGTGTGCACGGAACCCCGAAGCGGTTCTACCGCCTCGCCCTCTACGGGCTGGGTGCGATGCTGCTGCTGTCCATCGCGGGTCTCTTCCTCGCGACCCGGTCCTTCGTCCTGAAGGCGATCGCGGAACCGCACGTCGAGGCGACCTTCGGGGGCGACATCGAGATCGGCTCGATCCGCTGGCGCGGGCTCGACGAGCTGGAGATCAACCAGCTCGTGGTGCGGGCCCCGGGATGGTCCGGCGAGGCCGCGGAAGTGGTCTTCATCCAGACGGCGCGCATCACCCTCGACCGGGGGGCGCTCCGTACCGGGTCCTTCGAGATCCTCGAGATGGACGTGGAGGGCATGAACTTCCGGATCGCGGAGCGGGCCGGACGCCCGGGCGAATTCAACGTGCTGGCCCTCCAGCCGGCGGACGCCGAAGGCGAGGGGACCCCACCGCGTCGGATCAACGTCCGCGACTTCATCCTCGAGATGGGCGTGGTCGACGCCGATGGCTGGAGGCGCACCGGCACCCTGGGACTGTCCGGGGACCTGGTCGCCAACCCGGAGGTTCGCCAGCAGTTCCTCTTCAGCTTCCTGACCAGCGACGTGGACCTCCAGAAGCCCTCGGTGCTGAAGGGCGCCATCGACACCTCGAGCCTCCAGTTCACCGCGTCGATGGACGAGGTGCGGATCACCGATCGATTGCTGGGGATGATGCCGCTGGAACTTCGCCAGGCGACCGAGACGCTCGACCTGGAGGGCGTGATCGAACGATTCGAGATCTCATGGGACACGAAGCAGGAGCTCTACGCATCACTCGACATCGGGTCGGGGCGCATGATCATCCCCAGCATCGACCGGGAGGAGACCTGGTCGGTGCTGGATGCCGGGATCGTCGCCCCCGCGGAACGGAATCCGCTCATGGAGATCGACTCGGGCCGCCTCCGGATCGAGGAGGAACGCTTCTTCGTCGACGGCTTCCAGGGCAGGCTCGTGGGCAACCTCGACAAGTCCGACCCGATCCCGATCCGGGTGGACTTCGAGATGGACCTCTCGGAGCCCCTCGAGGGGGAGGTGGACTGGTCGGATGCCGATGACCTGGCCAGGCATCTGGTGGACGTGGCGCCCTTCGTCCTGGACATCGGGATCCCCAACTTCAGGATCCGCTCCGACGGGGAGGGCGTGGTCCTTCCCACCGCGGCGGCGCGGGCCCTCTCCGAATTCGGGGTCGAGGAATGGCGGGTCAACATCAAGTCACGCATCGATCGCGCGCCACCCAGCCTCGGACCCGACGGCACGATGGTGCCGGGGACCATCCAGACCCGGGGCGAGGTGAGCGTCGACAACGGGAGCGGGCGGTACTCGCGCTTCCCCTACCCCCTCGAGAACGTGCGGGCGAGCATCCAGTTCGTCGATGACCTGGTCACCATCGACCACCTGGTCGGCACCGGTCCGGAGGGCGGGTCGGTCATCGTGGAAGGCACCATCGTCGATCCGGGTCCCGCGGCTGCGATCGAAGTGAAGATCACGGGGCGGGACGTGCCCGCCGACCGGACCTTCCGCTCCGCGCTGGATGGCTGGAGACGTCGGGTCTGGGACCGCTTCTTCGACCAGCATGCGGAGCGCAAGCTGCGCCAGGCCGGGTTGCTCACCACCAGCCAGGACATCGAGGAAGCGGTCCGTCGACGCACCGAGATCCTGCGGTTGCTCGCCGACCGAGAGGACGCCGACCAGCTCGTGGGACCCGAGGAATCCCGGCTCGCCGCGGAGGCGGAACGACTCGACCGGATCATCAGGGCCGGCCCCTTCTCCCTGGGGGGGATCTTCTCCTTCGACCTCCGGGTCTCGAGCCCCGCGGGTGAGAACCAACCGGTGTTCCTGACCGGGGACATCGACATCCTTGAGGGCAACGTGGTGGTGTCGGACTTCCCCTTCCCGATCCACCTCGAGGAGTCGAAGCTGGTCCTCACCCCGGACGACATCCTCATGCAGGGGGGACTCTTCTTCACCACCCCCCAGGGCGGAACCGGGGTGATCCGGGGCTCGATCCACAACCCCGCGACGCCCGAGGACGCCGATCCGATCTCGGTGATCGACGTGAGCTTCGCGGCGCTGCAGGTCGAGGTCACCGAGACCCTGCTGGCGGCGCTCCCGCCCAGCAAGGGGGACCAGCCCATCGACCCCAACAACTGGCCCGGAGGATGGCGAAGCGAGCCCGCGACCGCCCTCGCGGCGATCGGGCTCGAGGGGCGGATCGACCTCGAAGGTACCCTCAAGGGGGACCGGGCTCGTCCGGAGGAGGAACCCGACCTGAGGTTCGAGACCCGCCTGAACGGCGGTTCGATCCGACCCGATTCGGAGATGTCGGACTTCTTCGCGAGGGCGGGCTTCATCTGGCCCGAAGGCTTCCAGCTGGACTCGTGCGACGCGGTGGTGACCGTGGAACCGGAGTACGCCACCCTCGAGCGGTTCACCGGCCGGCGTCGAGGCGGGACCGTGGAGGCATCGGGCTTCGTGAGTCGCCAGAGCGAGGCCAGCGGTCTCGAGGTCGCCTTCGAGGACATCCAGATCGAGGAATACCTGATCGACTTCGTCCCGGACGGTCCGAGATCGAGGGTGGTGGAACTCTGGCAGCGGTTCCAGCCGAAGGGGATGTTCGACGCGGACCTCAGCTGGAACCAGACGCCGGAGGGTCTCCGCGATTCGGTGGTCCAGGTCGAACCGGCGGAGCTCGCCCTGAACCTCAACGGTGACTTGGTCCGGGTGGAGCGGAGGCAGGGCGAGATCTTCGTGAGGCCGAACGACATCACCCTCGAGGAACTGCTGCTCGAGGTGTCCGAGGACGACCAGCGTCAGGGCCTGGTCAGCCTCAACGGATCCTACGGGGTCCCGCGCGAGGGTCGGCTGCTCGCCCTGGACGGGGCGGTGGAGGACGGACAGTTCGAATCGGCGGTGCTCGAGGTCCTGCTCGAACTCATCGGGGTGCCGAGGGTGCTCAGCACCTGGCGGGAACTCGATCCCTCCGGACGATTCGAGAGTCATTTCGAGTACCGGGGGGTTCCCGTCACGGAGGGTGGCACCCCCGAGTACCGGGTGGACGTCGCACCCTCCAGCCTCAGCCTCACCCTGGAGGGGCAGAGGATCCACGCCGCCTTCGAGGGTGGAGCGCTTCACATGACTCCCGGACGCTTCGATCTCGAGCACCTGCTGGCCGCGATCCCCGCCCCGGGGATGATCGACATCAACGGGAACGTGACCGTGCAGGAGACGATCGACGCGGAGCTTCTCCTGTCCTACGACCTGGCGCAGCTGCCCGAGGGGTTCCAGCTCTACCTGCCCCCCCCGCTCTCGACCGCACTGGAACCACTGGAGTTCGCGACCGACGGCCCGGTGGTCATGCGGGATGCGAGGCTCTCCGGCAGCTGGGCGGACGACGCACCGATCGACCGCCCCGACCGCTACGAGTTCTCGGGTTCGATCGAGGTGACCGACGGTCGCTTCGAGGCGGGACCGAGCTTCGACGAGATGGACGCCGTGATCGAGCTCGAGTGCAGTGCGGGCTGGGATCCGGAGCAGGAACGCCTGGTCAAGCGACTACGGGGATCGATCACGGGGGAACGCCTCGACGTGCAGGACCGCGGTCTCCGGTCCTTCCGGGCCGACATGAGGCTGGGGGAGGATGACGTCTTCCACCTCGAGGAGGCCTTCGGCATGGTCGCGGGTGGAGCCGTCGCGTCGAACCTGCGGCTGGACCTCCAGGACCTGAGCTGGGACCTCCGGGTGGACCTTGAGGACGGTGCGCTCGAGGTGCTCAGCCGAGGTCACGACGAACAGGTCTCGGAGGGAACCGAGGGCATGGTGCTGGGCACCCTTCGGCTCTCGGGGACCGCGGGTGACCCCCAGTCGAAGAGCGGGACGGGCCTGATCCTGATCGAGGAGGGCAAGATGACCAACTCGCCGCTCACCCTGCAGATCATCCAGCTCTCCCAGCTGATGCTCCCGGTGAGCTCGAATCTCGAGTCCGCGGAGATCAGCTTCACGATCGAGGGCAACCGCATGGTGTTCGACGAGTTCTACCTGACCTCCGCCGGCCTGCGCCTGGACGGGACCGGCGAGATGTCGCTCAAGGACTGGGAACTGGCCCTCCGATTGTTCCCCCGGGGCACCATCCCCCTCTTCAGCGACCTCATCGGGACAGTGACCGGCACCCTCTACGCGGTGAACGTCGAGGGTACAATCGACGACCCCAGGGCGAGCCTCGAGGCGCTCCCACTGCTCGGCGACAGTGCGAGGATCGACGACGAGATCCCTTGAGGCGACTGGCCACCCAGCCACCACGAACCGAGACGACCCGGCAGCCCACCAAGGAGGCGCACGCCAGATGAAACGCAGAGAAGACGGCACGATCGACCCGAGCTCGGTCGCGGAGGAGATCGGACGTCGGCTCAAGGACGCCCCGGTGAGGGAGGCGCGCCAGGTCGGCGAGATGCTGATCACCGCCTACAAGCTGATGGAGGACGAGCTGGACCTCGGCCAGCTCAAGCTCCTGAACCACGCGATGAAGGAGATGCGGTACGCCTACAAGGTCTTCAACGAGTATCCGGAGGCGAGGAAGGTCTCGATCTTCGGCTCCGCCAGGACGCCCCCCGACCACCCCGACTACACCTCGGCGCGGTCGTTCGGCAGGAAGCTCGCGGAGAAGGGATGGATGGCGATCACCGGGGCGGGCGACGGGATCATGAAGGCGGGGCACGAGGGTCCGACCCGGGAGGCCTCGTTCGGGCTGAGGATACGGCTCCCGTTCGAGACCGATGCCAACGACGTCATCCAGGGTGATCCGAAGCTCATCAGCTTCAAGTACTTCTTCACCAGGAAGCTGATGTTCGTGAGCAACTCGGACGCGATCGCGGTGTATCCGGGCGGGTTCGGCACCCAGGACGAACTCTTCGAGAGCCTGACCCTGATCCAGACCGGGAAGAGCGACATCATGCCGGTGGTGCTGCTGCAGGGCCGGGAGGTCGACTACTGGCAGCGATGGGAGCGTGGCATCACCGACAACCTGCTCGAGCGGGGTTGGATCAGTCCCGAGGACCCCGGTCTCTACTACATCGCCCCCGACGAGGACGCGGCGATCGAGCACATCCTGAGGTTCTACCGGCGATTCCACTCGGCACGGTACGTCGGCGACCGCTACGTGATGCGCCTCAAGTCACCGCTGCAACCAGCGCAGGTCGCGGAACTCGCCCGGGAGTTCGACACCATCATCGAACCGGGCACCCTCCAGCAGGGCGGACCGCTTCGCGGGGAGAAGCGCGAACTCGAACTGACACGCCTGCACTTCGTGCACCGGCGGTACCGCTTCGGGACCCTGCGCCGCATGATCGACCACGTCAACGGATTCCCCCTCGAGGAACCCGAGTGAACCGGGCATCCGGAACGTCGCTGGCGTTGCTCTCGCTGTCCCTCGCGATGGGTGCCTGCACCTCCGGGAGCCGGAGCACCCCGATCGGGGCGTCCGGGGAGGCGGTGGCGGCGACCGAACCCGCACCCGCGGATCCCAGGGGGATGCTGGTCGGGATCGAGCTGATCGACATCCGGGTCGAGGACACCCCGGTGATGAATCGCATGCTGGAGGCCTGCGAGGCGTCGGGCATCGACCCCGCGACCACTGAGTTGTACCTGGACAACCGGATCATGTTCATCCGGATGACCGAGACCGAGCTGGATCGCCTGCTCGAGCAGGCCTCGCTGCTGGGCGGGCTGGGAAGCGTCTGGTGCGGGCAGATCCTGGAGTGGAGGCCCATCGTCAAGACCCGGATCGGTCGATCGCTGATGGAGGTGCTGGGCGAGACGCTGCTCATGGATGACGGCAGTCTCTCGCTGATGGGCCGGGGCTGGGTCGAACCCACCATTTCGGGTGCGCGGACCCGCCTTGAATTCGTCCCGCGGTATGAATCCGACCTCCGTTCGCCGGTCACGGTGCTGGGGCCCTCGAAAAGGCGCGACCTGCTGTTCCGGGAGCTCTCCGCGGAGCTTTCCATCGCCCCGGGGGAGGTCATCCTGGTCACCGGTCCCGTCCGCGATCCCGCGGACGGCGGAAACACCGGCACGGAGGCGGCCCCGGCCATCGGGTCGGCCGACGACGAGGACCCCCCGCGCCCGATCGTGGAGCTGGTCGAGGAATCGGAATCGACGACCGTCGAGCCCGAGCCGGTGACCGCGGCTCCCCGCATGTCGGAACGCCCGGGGCTTGGTGACGCCCTCTTCTCCGGACCGCCGAGAATACCGGACGGTACCCCTGAACGCGTTCTCCTGGTCATCGTGCCCCGCATCCCAGCGGGTATGCTTCTGGACGCGGCACACTCCGATTCAACCGGAAGCGGTTCATGAGCACGTCCCCCACCCCGACACCCACCCCACAGCGGATCGAGCGCGGCACCACCCGAGGCAGGCGACCCCGGAGGGTCCCGCCCATCTCGACGGTCCCGACCCTGATGACCCTCGGCAACCTGCTGTGCGGGTTCGCGGCGATCCACTACGCCACCCAGGCCGTCGGGGTCACCTCGGTCTTCGGGTGGAGCTCCCTGACGGTGGCGGGTCTCCTGATCTTCGTCGGGATGTTCTTCGACTCGATCGACGGCACCATCGCCAGGCTGACCAAGAGCACCAGCGAGCTGGGCGCGGTCCTCGACTCCCTCGCGGACGTGGTGACCTTCGGGGTGGCGCCGGCACTGATGATGCTCCGGCTGATCACCTACTACTACTACGGCCCCGAGGTGGGCGAAAGCATGGTGGTCGGGAACGAGCAGGGGGACGTCTTCTCGAAGCTGGTCTGGGGCATCGCGGCCGTCTACGTGTGCTGCGCCACCCTTCGCCTCGCCCGGTTCCAGGTCGAGACGCCGAGCGCGAAGGTCGAGGACCACCGGTACTTCAGCGGCCTGCCGACCCCCGGCGCGGCCGGGGCGGTGGCGAGCCTGATCGTGCTGCACCAGCACCTGCTCTTCAAGGGCCAGGCACTGAACGCGGATGCGGTGACCCTGCCCAGCCTCTTCGCGCTGGGAGTGCCGGTGGTGACCCTGCTGTGCGCGATCGGGATGGTCTCGCGCATCCGGTACGACCACTTCGCCAACCGATACCTCAGACCCAAGCGGGACTTCACCCAGTTCGCGCGGATCATGATCCCCCTGGTTTTCCTCATACTCTGGCCACAAATCACCTTCGCAGCTGGATTCACCACCTATGCTGTCTCGGGACCCGTGGCCGAGCTGGTCCGGAGATCCAATCGCAGGGGCAAGCACGGGACCAGGCCGGCCTGACCGGTGACACCATGAGCAACGAACGCGCAGCTACTGGGAGGTCGGGACTCGGGGACGGCCGGTTCGGACGGTTCGGGGGCCGGTACGTGCCGGAGACCCTGATCACCGCGCTCGATGAACTCGCCGCCTCCTACCTCGAGGCCCGGGGGGACTCCGGATTCGAGCAGGAGCTGGACGAACTGCTCCGCGACTTCGTCGGACGCCCCACCCCGCTGCACCTCGCACCCCGACTCACGGAACTGGCGGGTGGCGCCCGGATCCTGCTCAAGCGCGAGGACCTCGCCCACACCGGGGCGCACAAGATCAACAACACCATCGGGCAGGCCCTGCTGGCCAGGCGGATGGGCAAGAAGCGGATCATCGCGGAGACCGGGGCCGGGCAGCACGGGGTGGCCACCGCGACCGCCTGCGCCCGACTCGGACTGGACTGCGAGATCTACATGGGGGCGGAGGACATCCGTCGCCAGCGGCTCAACGTGTTCAGGATGGAGCTGATGGGCGCCACCGTCCATGCGGTGGACAGCGGCTCGCGGACCCTCAAGGACGCCACCAACGAGGCGATGCGGGACTGGATGGGCTCGGTCGGCGAGACGCACTACATCCTCGGATCGGTGGTCGGCCCCCACCCCTTCCCCACCATCGTGCGGGACTTCCAGTCCGTGATGGGCCGGGAATGCCGTCGACAGTGCCTGGAGTCGTTCGGCGACCTCCCGGGGATGGTGGTCGCCTGCGTGGGGGGCGGTTCGAACGCGGCCGGGATCTTCCATCCCTTCATCGACGACCGGAACGTACGCCTGCACGGGATCGAGGCCGGCGGACGCGGGGGGCAGGCCGGCGACCACGCCGCCCCCCTCGAGCACGGTGAACCGGGGGTGCTCCACGGATCGATGTCCTACGTCCTGCAGGACCGATGGGGGCAGACCATGCCGGTCCATTCGTGCTCGGCGGGACTCGACTATCCGGGCGTGGGTCCCGAGCACGCCGCGTGGAAGGATTCCGGCCGGGTGGAGTACTCCTCGGTGGACGACGTCGAGGCCCTGGAGGCGTTCAAGCTGTTCTCCCGCACCGAGGGGATCATCCCCGCCCTGGAGACCGCCCACGCCATCGCCGGAGCGGTGAAGCTCGCGAAGGACATGGCGCCCGCCGACCTGCTGGTGATCAACGTCTCCGGCCGGGGGGACAAGGACGTCGACGAGGTGGTCCGACTCCTGGGTGGGGACTGAGGTTCAGGAACCCGGGCCGTCGGGCCTGATCTCGACCGCGATCGGGTAGTGATCGGAGGCATGGCCGGACGGGGGCTCGTCGGTTCGCCAGTTGTAGTGCCTGGAGTCCCCGGGATAGAGGGTGCCCAGCACGAAGGCGCTGCCGGGGACCACCTCGGGATACATCCCCCGGTTGAGCAGGATGTAGTCGATCACCCGGCCGGATTCGTGCGTCACCCAGAGGGGGGTGTCCTCGTCGGAGTACTCGGTGGCGCGATGCTGCATGGTGTCCACGAGCCCGCTCTCGAGGAGCAGCCGCATCGACTTGTAGGAATGCTTGGCATTGAAGTCGCCGAGGACCGCGACGTTGCGACCGGGATCCTCAGACTCGATCGCGTCCACCAGCTCCAGCAGCTTGAGCCCCTCCGCCTCGCGACGATAGGCGTGCGCCTTGCCCCCGGACTTGAGATGGACCACCAGCAGGGTGAACTCGTAGCCGTCTTCGGTGCGCAGGTCGACCCTCAGGGGACTGCGCTGGAACACCGTGATGGGTTCGTCGGGGACCGGCTGGAAGCCCGGGCCCCGGCGCTCGACGTCCTCGGTCGAGAGCCCGGGCCAGTTGCTCACCGAGGTGACGGGGATCCGGCTGAGCACCGACTGCTCGACGCCGCGGTAGTAGCCGGCGTCGAGACTGGCGACGTGGTCGTAGCCGAGATCGGACAGGTAGCGATCCCGGAAGCGGATCAGCGCCTCCCGGGACTCCACCTCCTGGAGTGCGAGCACGTCCGCGTCGAGTTCCCGGATCGCCTTCGCGAGCGCCTCGAGCTGGTCCTCGGAGGAGGCGAGGTCCCGGTCGTCCCACTCGCCCGAGAGCGCGGGATCGTCGACCTCGTCGAAGTAGTTGAGCACGTTGTAGGAACCGATCCGGATGGTGCCCTCCGAACGGTCGGGAGCGGCACGCAGGCCGTATCGATGACCGGGCCCGTGGGAATCGGGATCGCTGGTCGCCTGGCCGAAGGCGGTGGAGGATGCCAGGAGGCAGGCGGTCGCCAGGAGCGTGGTTCGGGAGGGGGATCCGGCAGTGGTCATACGAGCAGCATCGCCGGCTTCTCGAGAAGCTCACGCAGGGTCTGGAGGAACCGGGCGGCCATCGCCCCGTCGATCACGCGGTGATCGAGGCTCAGGGTGAGGGTCATCCGGAGGCCGGGCACCACCTCGCCGTTCTCGACCACCGGGACTTCCAACGCACCCCCACAGGCCATGATCGCGCTGTTGGGCGGATTGATGATGGCGGTGAAGTGGTCGACGCCGAACATCCCGAGGTTGGAGATGGTGAAGGTCGAGTCCGCCATGTCCTCGGCGGAGAGTCCTCGGGTCCGTGCCTTCTCGGAGAGCTGCCGTGACTGGATGGCGATGTCCCGGATCGAGAGCTGGTCGGCCCCGCGAATGGTGGCGACCACCAGTCCGCCGCCCCGCTCCTCGGGGAGGGCGATCGCGACGCCCACGTTGATCTGGCCGTGGAGCACCAGCTTGTCGCCGCCGAAGCTGGCGTTGAAGTACTTGTGGTCCCGGATCGCGAGGGCCGCGGCCTTCACGATGAAGTCGTTGACCGAGGCCTTCGCACCCTCGGCGGACAGTCGCTGGTTGACCTGTGCGCGCACGTCGACCATCGACCGCATGTCGACCGACATCGAGACCTGGTAGTGCGGGATGGTGGCCTTGCTCTCGACGAGTCGCTTGGCGATCGTCTGCCGCATGCCGCTGAGTTCCTCGCTGCCCTCCACGAGCGAGCCGCCACCGAGGGCCATCGGGGCCACCGGCTGCGCTCCCGCGGGGGCGGCGCCGTTCGCGCGGTGCCCGAGGATGTCGCGCTTGATGATGCGTCCACCGGGACCGCTGCCCGCGATCCGGGCCAGGTCGATGCCCTGTTCCTCGGCCATCCGGCGGGCGACGGGGCTGACCCGCATCCTCTGGCCGTTGCCGACCGTGGGGGGCATCGGGGGTGCGGGCTGGGGAACCGCGACGACCTCGGGGGAGGACGGGGGCTCCGAGGGGGCCTCGGGGGCGGCCACGACGGGGGCGACGGCCTCCTCGGTGGCGCCCACCTCCGCGGGGCTGGCGCCCGCCATGGCATTGACCACCTCGTCGCTCGACTCACCTTCCTCGGCGAGGACCGCGATGGTGGTCCCGACCGGGACCTGCTTGCCCTCGTCGACCAGGAGACCCGCGATGACTCCATCGTCGAAGGCCTGCATCTCCATGGTGGCCTTGTCGGTCTCGATGTCGGCGAGGATGTCGCCGGCCGCCACCTCGTCGCCGATCCCGACGTTCCACTTGATGATGGTTCCGGCCTCCATGGTGTCTGACAGGCGAGGCATGGTGACTTCTATCGACATCGGGGGTTGGCTCCGGTGGACTGAGCGACTTGCGATTGCTCAGGCAGTATACGTGACGGCACGGACGGCTTCGCAGATGCGGTGGGCGTTGGGCAGGTAGGCCTGTTCCAGCTCCACCGCGTAGGGCGTCGGGACATCGGCGCTGTGGACCCTGGCCACCGCGTTGTCGAGGTCGTCGAAGCAGTGCTGGTGGACCTGAGCCGCGATCTCCGAACCCGGGGACCCGAAGGACCAGGACTGGTCGACGACCACGAGGTAGTTGGTCTTCCGGACGCTCTCGACGATGGTGTCGATGTCGAGGGGGCGGATGGTCCGGCCGTCGATCACCTCGCAGGAGATCCCCTCCTTGGCCAGCTCCTCGGCGGCCTCGAGGCAGAAGTGGACGGGACGGCCGAAGGAGACGATGGTGCAGTCCGTTCCCGGGCGGCGAACCAGCGCCTGACCGAACGGAATCAGGTATTCCTCCTCGGGCACCTCGTCCTTGAAGGAGAGCAGGCGCTCGGATTCGAGGAAGAAGACGGGATCATCGTCCCGGATCGCGGTCTTCATCAGGCCCTTCGCGTCCGCGGGGAAGGCGGGGATGACCATCTTCATGCCGGGCACGTTCGAGTAGAGCCCCTCCACGCACCAGGAGTGGGTGGAACCGAGCTGTCCACCCGCGCCGTCGTTGCCCCGGAAGACGATCGGACAGCCGAACTGGCCACCGGACATGTAGAGCATCTTCGGGGCGTTGTTCAGGATCGGGTCGGCCGCCACGAGGCTGAAGGACCAGGACATGAACTCGACGATCGGACGCAGTCCGACCATCGTGGCCCCGATGGCCATGCCGGAGAATCCACTCTCGGAGATGGGGGTGTCGATGATGCGCTGGGCGCCGAACTCCTCGAGCATCCCGCGACTGACCTTGTAGGCACCGTCGTATTCGGCGACTTCCTCCCCGAGCAGCATGACCCGCTGGTCACGGCGCATCTCCTCGGACATCGCCTCGTTCAGTGCGTCACGGTATTCGATCACGCGCGTCATGGCCTCAGCCCTCCCCATTCCCGCCGGGCTCTCCCAGCATCTCCGGCTCGGAGGTTCCGTTGTAGGGCCCCCACCGCTCGACGTAGACGTCCTTGTAGAGTTCCTCGGCGACGTCCGGCGGGGGCGACGCATCGGCCCACTTGATGGACTCCCGGACCTGCCCCCGGACCTCCTTGGACATCGCCTTGAACCCGTCCTCGTCGAGGAGCTTCTGGTCGTACAGGTACTCGCGAGCCTTCGCGATGGGACCATCATCCTCGTAGACCTCCTCCTCCTCGCGCGTTCGGTACTTGCGCGGGTCGGACATCGAGTGCCCCTTGAACCGGTAGGTCCGGATGTCGACGAAGGCCGGTCGGGAGGTGGCTCGCGCCTCGTCCACCACTTCCTTCATCCCGTCGTACACGTTCATCACGTCCATGCCGTCGATCTGTGCGGACATCATCCCGTACCCGATCGCCTTGGAGGTGATCTCGTCGGCCATGGTCGTCCCCCGGTGGATCGAGGTCCCCATGGAGTAGCCGTTGTTCTCGACCACGAAGATGACCGGGAGGTTGAGCAGACCGGCGAGGTTCATCGCCTCGTGGAGCGCACCCTGGTTCAGGGCCCCGTCCCCGAGGAAACAGAGGGTCACCCGCTGGCTGCGTCCCCCGTTGATCACCTCGTCGATGTACTTGGTCCCGAAGGCGAGCCCCGCCCCGAGGGGCGTCTGGGCGCCCACGATGCCGTGCCCCCCGAAGAGGTTGTTGTCCCGGTCGAACATGTGCATGGACCCGCCCTTGCCCTTGGCACACCCGCCGATGCGTCCGAACATCTCCGCCATGCAGTACTTGGGGTCCATCCCCCGGGCCAGGGCATGGCCGTGGTCGCGGTAGGCGGTGACGATGGGGTCCTCGTGCTCGACCGCCGCGGTGCAGCCGACGGCGACCGCCTCCTGGCCGATGTAGACGTGGCAGAAGCCGCCGATCTTCCGATCCTGGTAGGCCTGCATCGTCCGGACCTCGAATTCACGGATCAGGACCATCATCCGGAGCCATTCGAGGAGGGTCTGGGGTGGGAGTGAGCGGGCGGCGGAATCGCGCTTCGAGGATTCCGCCTCGACCAGGTGCGAGGTCCCGATTGCGGTGTGGGCAGCAGACATGGGGTCGTTCCAGCAGTGGTGTAGGTGTCAAAACGGGGGATAGACTGCGATAGGATATCGGCTTCCGGGGTCCGAAATGGTTGCAAAGGGCCATTAAGGCCATGAAAACCCACGCTGGTTCGCCGCCAGCGGGGCTCCGGTCCCAAAAAATCGGGGGCTTGGTGCCCGCCTGCATGGTTCGGGACCCGAGAAGCCGGCGACCGCCGACGCCGCACGCGTCGGGGTCAGGGCGACAGGCGCCAAGGCCCACGGGGCCCGGACTCGTCAGTCGGAGCTTTCAACCAGCAGGTCGGTCCGCGGAGCGTTCTTCAGGGCGCGGGCCCTGAGCAGGAGCAGCCCCATCTCGAGTTGCGGGTCCTTGCCCTCGGTGATCAGCGGAAGCACCTCGGGGCGCTGCTCGCGTTCGTCCTTCGCGATCCACTCCTCGATGAAGTCGGCCTTGCGGCGGAGTTCGGTCGCCTCGAGGATCTGCTCGGGGGCCATGTCGATGCTGAGGTGCGGGTTCACCCCCCAGTCGTCGGCACCGGGCTTCTTGTGGACCAGTCGCCCGCTGGTCTCCCCGGGCATGGGGGGCAGCACGTAGTACTGGGTGGTCAGCTTGACCGCCGCCTGCGAGAAGGGGGAGGAGAGGTCGTGGACCGTCTGGACGCTGCCCTTCCCGAAGCTTCGTTCCCCGAGCACCACCGCGGCGCCGTGCGCCTTGAGCGCACCCGCCACGATCTCGCTGGCGCTGGCGGAACCGCGGTTGACCAGGATGACGGTGGGGAGTCCCATGCAGGCGGCCCGGCCGGGCTCGGCCTTGAGCTCCCACACCTGGTTCCGGTTGCGATCCTCACCGGACACGATCGTGCCCGACTCGATGAACAGGTTGGTGAACTCCACCGCGGACCTCAGCAGGCCGCCGGGGTTGAACCGCAGGTCGAGGATGAGGCCGTTGAGCGGCTGCTCTTCGTGCATCTCCTGGAGGGCGGACAGGAAGTCCTGGAAGCTGTCCTCGTTGAAGGAGGTCAGTCGGATGTAGCCGATCCCGTCGGTCTCGTCGATGAACCAGTCCCAGTCGGGTTCGCCGCTGTCGCTGAGCTCCCGCTTCCACCAGCCGTTGACCGACCGCATCTTGATCTGGTCGCGCATGACCGCGACGTCGAAGGGCTCCTCGACCCCTTCACGCTCGATGCGAAGCAGCACCTCCTGGTCGGCGGGGCCGGTGATCTCGTCCACCGCCTGGTTGAGGCTCCAGCCCATGGTGTCCTTGCCCTCCACCGCGACGATGATGTCACCCGCCTTGATGCCGCTTCGGGCGGCGGGCGAACCCTCGAGGGGATTGACGATCATGACCCGGCGCCGGTCGTCGTGGCGGATGAGGATCCCGACACCCACGAAGTCGCCGTCGACCTGCTGCTGGAATCGACGAAGCTCCTCCGGCCAGATGACCTGCGAGTACTCGTCCTGGTACTCCTTCTCGAGGCGATACATGGCGCCATCGCCGAATTCACGGATGATCACCGTGGGATCGATCTGCACGGTGCGGTTGTTGGCGAGGAGGATCTCGTCGACGAGCCGGCGACAGGTCTCCCCGTTGAGGGCGTCGCCGGGCATGTCCTCGATGCGCCGCTCGTGAATCTCCAGGAAGGCGTCGAATCGGTCGACCGCCTCGGAGTTGGCCAGGCCCTCGAAGTTCTCCTTGAGGGCGGTGGTGGTGACGAAGATCCTCAGGGCCTCGATGCCACCCTCCAGCAGGGGCTTCCAGCCACCGCCGGCGATGTGGTCCCGGGAGGCCATCAGGAGTGCGCGCTTGAGCATCCGGTCGTTGATGTTGCGAAGCCGTTCCTTCCACTCGTTCGCGAAGGCGTCGTTGAACTCGGGGAACTCGTCCTCCGGGGCGAGGCGCTGCATCTCCTCCCGGCGGAGTTCATGCAGGGTCCGCTGGGCGTACTGGGCGAGCAGCGAGATCCTCCGGTTCACGTCGTCCAGGGCGCTGTCGTACTCCTCGTAGAGGGCGTTCTGCCCGGTGTCCTCGTGCAGGGTCCGCAGCCGGTACAGCAGGTCCTGGGCCAGCAGCAGGTCGCCGGCCTCGACCGAGGATTCGGAATCGACGCGAGCGCGCTCGAGCAGGGCGGTCATGTCCTCCTCGCCGAGAACGCTGTCCCAGTCGTCGGACAGGGTCTGGAGCTCCACCGCCGCGGTGAGCGCCTCGACGATCTTCTCGTCCTGCAGATGTTCCTGCATCCGCGCCAGGGCTTCACTCCGGTCCGAGCCCCGATCGATGTCGGCGGCCTTCAGGTGCGCCCGGTAGGCGTCCACCGCCTCCCGGAGCCGCTGGCTCCGGAGCTCGCTGGTGGATTCGGGGATGCGATCGAGGTAGGTGTCGATCAGCTCGGAATCCCCGGCCATCGCCGCCGTCCAGATCCCGTTGCTCCACGCATCGACCTCTTCGGGCACCGCCACCTCGGCGGAGACCATCGTGGTCGGGGGGGCGGGCGCGTCCGCTGGCTCGACCAGCTGCCCGGTGGTGATCGAGCAGAGGCCGAGCGCCGCGAGGGCGGCGATCGACATGGTCCCGGTTCGCGGAGCAGTACGGGTGTTCTGGGCGTGCATGGGGAGAGGTGACTCCATGGTCTGGGTTCTGGTGCGCTCGTCCGGGGTGGGGGGAGGTCTGTGGGGCCGGGCCCCCTGGATCCAGTATCTATGAATCGGTGGGGCGGTGAATCCACTTGAATGGGGGACACCACTCCGAGTAGCCAATACTCTTATAGCGCCTCGATGTTCGCTGGTTCCACGTGAACCCACCCGTTATCAGCCAGATTGGGCAGGAAATCCGTGATTCAACCCGACGGGGCCAGCTCCGACTCACCAGATCCCTCGACCGGGAGCCGCGCCACCATGCCGGTGCTCCAGCGGTCCGTGCAGTGCCACCGATGCGGCTACGAACTCCGGGGGCTGCCCATGGTCGGGGCGTGCCCCGAATGCGGGGCCTCGATCGAACGGTCGGTCGAGCTGTCCGGCGACGACGCCACGGCCGCCACCAACCTGCGGGACGGACTGCGCTTCGTCCGTGCGGGCTGGGTGACCGCCTGCCTCCTGCTGCTCGGCTGTTGCGCGGTACCGGTGGTGCTGCTGACCTGTGCGGTGGGCTCCGGGTTCAGGGTCACGGGGTACCTCATGATCGCCCGGAGCCGAGCGAGGCATCGCTGGGAACAGCTGCCCAGCGCTCTGCCGGTCGTGATCTGCTCCGGCGTGTGCACGGTGGGCCTCGCCGCCAGCCTCGTGCTGAGCCTCGTGGGAACCGGCCCGGGTACCGGCCCCGGATTCCCCACGGTGCTGGGGCTGACCTGGCTGGCGGTCTGCGTGGAGGGACTGCTGTGGATGTGGTGGCTGCGATCGACCGGCGAGGTCCTCGGGCACCCGTACCTGGGGGTCGCCGGGGCGCTGACGATGGCGGTGTGGGTGATCGTGGCGGGGACGTGCGGGGTGGTGGTCGCGAGCACGGGTTCGCGACCGGCGACGGGCCTTGGGGACGGTGTGATCGGCCTGGTGCTGGTGGTTGGCCTCTCGCTGGGGGCCCTGTGCACGGTGCTGGTGGGCAACCTGCTCTCGGATCTCCTGCGGCAGATCGAATTCGAGCCGGGATCCCGGCGCGCGGACGAGCTCACGATCCGGATGCAGCTCCAGAAGCAGCTTCGGACTCCACCGGACCCCGGCCGCATCACGCCGGCGGAATCGAGTGGCACCACCATCGTGCCGGAGCGACCGGGGATCAGCGGGACCCCGCGCAGGCCGGGGAAGCGGGGCGGCGACCCGCCCCGGAACCCGGGTGGGACCTACTGACCCCCCCCACTCCGGTCGGTGGTGAAGGTCCGTTCCGCGAGGTCGATCGCACGGCCCAGCGCGGCCGCCTTGTTGAGGGTCTCCTGGTACTCCGCGTCGGGACGGGAATCGAGCACGATGCCCGCACCAGCCTGCAGGTCGACCACCCACTGCCCTGCCTCCGGCCCCGGGGTCACGACCATGGTTCGCAGGGCAAGCGCGAGGTCCGCCCCACCGGCCAGGCCGACCGCCCCGATGCCGCCGGCGTAGGGTCCTCGTCTCGTGGGCTCGAGCTCGTCGATGATCTGCATCGCCCGGATCTTGGGGGCCCCGCTGACGGTGCCCACCGGGAGCGTGGCCCGGAGGGCGTCCCACTGGTCGAGTCCCTCCCGCAGGTGGCCGGTGACGGTCGAGGAGATGTGCATCACGTGGCTGTAGCGTTCGACCTCCATGCAGGCGTCGACCGAGACCGAGGCGGTGTCGCAGACGCTGCCGACGTCGTTGCGGGCGAGGTCCACCAGCATCACGTGCTCGGCACGCTCCTTGTCGTCGGAAAGAAGCTCGTGCTCGAGCTGCCGGTCCTCCGCGGCGTCCACCCCGCGCCTGCGGGTGCCGGCAAGGGGTCGGCTGGTCAGGGTGGAGTCCCGGACCCGGCAGAGGATCTCGGGACTCGCGGCGACCAGCATGCAGCCCTCCGCCTGGAGGTAGATCTGATACGGACTGGGGTTCACCACCCGCAGCGCTCGGTAGAGGTCGAAGGGATCGACCCGGGTTCGCCGGCGGAACCGCTGGCTGAGCACCACCTGGAAGGCGTCCCCGGCGCGAATGTACTCCTGGATGCGCTCGACGGAACGCTCGAACTCGCCGGGGCCGAAGTTCGACTCCACGTCGGCCTCGGTGCGTGCGGCCACGTCCAGGTCCACCAAGCCGGGGGCGAGGTGGACGGTGTCTCCGGTCAGTCGCCCGACCAGCGACTCCAGGCGATCGGCGGCATCGGCGTAGGCCGCCTCCGCCCCGGCGTGACGCGTGGGGTCGGACAGCACCATGACCTCGATCACCTTGGACACGTGGTCGAAGACCACCACCTCCTCGTAGAGGCCGAGGTGCATGTCGGGCAGCTCGCGGTCGTCGCGCGGCGCGGAAGCACCGGGGAGCTTCTCCGGTTCCAGCCAGCGGACCGAGTCGTAGCCGACGTAGCCGACCCAGCCACCGGTGAAGCAGTCGGGGAGCTCCCCGGCCGGCGTCGCCAGCGGGCGATCGGCGGCGAGTCGGCGGGGAAGCTCCAGTGGATCCTCCTCGACGCTCTCGACCCGGGTCCCCTCGACGTGGTCGATGACCCGGACCGAGCGACCGCGGGCGACGACCTCGAGCCGCGGCGCGGCACCGAGGATCGAGGTCCGGCCCACCCGGGCCGCCCCACCCCCCTGCTCCACGCTCTCGAAGAGGAAGCTGGGGGCCATGCGGTCGTCGTCACGCACCAGGTTCCGGTAGGCGAGCACCGGGGTCAGGCGATCGCTCATGAGGGTGCGGCGCAGCACCACCAGCCCGGTGGCCGTCGCCTCCTGGAGGTATGAATTTCGATCGGTGGCCATGGTTAGAGGATAGGTGAGTCTGCCAATCCACGCATTGGCGTCTACAGTATCGCCATGGCAGAAGGTCCCGAACCAGGTTCGTTCCCCGCGGGTCCCGAGACCTCGGCTCGCCCCGACTCGATCGCGGAGATCCGCGACATCCGGAAGACCTACTACAAGCCGGACGGATCGGTGCTGGTGGAGGCGCTCAAGGGGGTGGACGTGACCATCCCGCGGGGCCAGTACCTCTCGATCATGGGCGCGTCGGGTTCCGGGAAGTCGACGCTGATGAACATCCTCGGCTGCCTCGACACCCCCACCAGCGGAATCTACGAACTCGACGGCACCAACGTGGCCGGCCTCGACGACATCTCCCTCAGCAAGGTCCGCGGACGGAAGATCGGATTCGTCTTCCAGGCGTTCAACCTCATCAGCGAACTGGACATCGTGGAGAACGTCTCGGTACCCCTGCTGTACCAGGGGGTCCCGAGGTCCGAGCGCAGGAGGCGGGCCCTGCAGGCGCTGGAGGAGGTCGGCCTCGCGGACCGGACCACCCACCGACCGAGGGAACTCTCGGGCGGCCAGCAGCAGCGGGCCGCGGTGGCGCGTGCGCTGGTCACCAATCCCGCGATCATCCTCGCCGACGAGCCGACCGGGAACCTCGACTCGAAGACCGAGGCCACGCTGCTGGACCTCTTCGACGAACTCCACGGGACGGGCATGACCCTGATCATCGTCACCCACGAGCAGGGACTCGCGGACCGAAGCGAACGCACCATCACCCTCCGTGACGGTGAGATCGAGCGGGACCAGTTCAACCGGTCCGGGGGGGGACGATGATCCTGGTCGGCATCGATCCGGGACTGAACCTCACCGGGTACGCCTGCGTGGAGGTCACCACCGGCGACCCCGAACCCCGACTGCTGGAGGCGGGGGTGATCCGCATGACCAGGGGGGAGTCCATGCCCGCGCGCCTCGGGCATCTCTTCGAGCAGCTCGAGGCGGTGTTCGAGGAGTTCGCGCCCGGCAAGGTCGTGGTGGAGTCGATCTTCAGCCACCGCTCGTTCCAGAAGGCCGGGCTCCTGATGGGACACGCCCGCGGCGTGGTGCTGCTCGCGGCACAACGACGAGGCGTCGGCACCGCCGAACTCGCGCCCGCCGAGGTCAAGCGTGCCCTGACCGGCAACGGACGGGCGACCAAGGCCCAGATGCAGCAGGCGGTGATGGTGCAGTGCGGACTGCCGGAGCCGCCTTCACCGCCGGACGTGGCCGACGCCATCGCGATCGCGCTCTGCGCCGGACGACGCGAGCATCTCGAGGCCGCACCGGCCGTCGATTGATCCGGCGCGATGGCATGTCGTGCACGCAGGTACACCACGTCCGCGAGCCTCACCGGGAACCGGGCAAGGAAAAAGGCCCGGTCGAGGCGAACCTCAGACCGAGCCCTTCCGGGGGTAAGGTAAGGAGTCGGTGCGAATCCGCACCGTCTCGCTGATTGAATAATATCCCAATCCATCGTCGAAGCAAGCGCAAGGGGCGAGATTGTGCCCGGCGCCTCGCGCGGCATGACCGGGGCCTGGACGTTTTCCGGCCGGATTCAGGCGACTGATCCGGGACAACTGCGGCAAAGTGAACGTTTTCGATCCGGGCGTCCCTCCCCCACTCCCGCCCGCGGCCTACATTGCAGTCAACCCATGCAGTACACCCTCAGCAGGACATGCCGGATCATCGTCTCCGACGCCCCCCCGCCCGCGGCCGGGAGCGGAGTGGGGAACAACCACGCCGGCTGGCCGACCCCGGCCGGCCTCGGGGCGTGGTACGAGATCGACGTCGAACTCGAAGCCGAACCGGATGCGGAGTCCGGCTACATCATCGGGATCCACGTCATCGACAAGGCGATCAGGGAAGCCGCGAGGGAACCGCTTCGCGAGGCGCTCTTCGGCCCACAGGACCGGGGGGTCGGCCTCGCCCGGCTCATACGCACCATCAAGGATCGGGTCGGGGAGACGCTTGGACGCAGGCCGACCACGCTCCGCTTCAAGCTGAGTCCCCGCCACATGATCACCTGGACCTCGGCATCCAACCTCGACAAGGGAGACCACATGACCACCGCCACCGACACCCTGCTGGTGACCGAACACTTCGAGTTCGCCGCCTCCCACCGGCTGCACTGCCCGGAACGCTCGGAGGAATGGAACCGCAACGAGTTCGGCAAGTGCAACAACCCCCACGGACACGGTCACAACTACAAGGTCGAGGTCACGGTCAGGACCGAGATGACGCCGGAAGGGACCGCCGCCATGGACTTCTCCCAGCTCGAGGACGTGGTCGAATCCGCGATCATCGGGCGCTTCGACCACCGGTACCTCAACGAGGAGTGCCCGGAGTTCGAGGACATGAATCCTTCGGTCGAGAACATCACCCGGACCTGCCGCGACCTGCTGGTGCAGGAGCTGGAGGGGACTCGGGGATCCCTGGAATGGATCACGGTGTGGGAGACCGCGAAGACGTCGTGCACCTGCCGGGGGTGACCGCCTCCGGGACGTGGCCGGTCCGACTAGGTCAGTTCCTCACCCGCCATCAGCCTGAACCCCTTCCGCCTGAGGATCTGCCCGGCGAAGGTGTGGTCGTCGACCGCGAGGGCCAGCAGCTGCAGGGGACCGGCGGGGTGGGTCGGGAGTATCGGGTAGGCGAACCGTATGTTCAGTTCCGCCCCGAGCAGGAACAGGCAGGCGCTGGTGAGGGTGTGTTCGTCGTCGAGTTCCATCACCAGCAGCTCGACCTCGGAGAAGCTGAACCCGTGCTGCTTGAGGAGGTAGCGAGCGGCGTCGGCGTTGTCGAAGATCATCCTGACCACCGCGTGGTCGGAGGAGTCGAGCACGCTCACCGCCACGAGGGTGACCTGCGGCGCCTCGTCGAAGAGCTGGACCAGCTCGAGCAACTTCCCCACCCGGTTGTCGAGGAACACCCCGAACTGCCGGACCGAGGGTGGTGCGTAGCCTTGTTCGGTTCCAAGTGACACGGTTCGCTGGGATCCCCTCTGTTGGGCGGCAGGGTGAAGGACGGGGGAGAGTATACAGCCCGGGGGAAGGGCTCAGGCCGAGATGAACTCGGGATCCGGGCACGCCGGGAGGTGCCCCTCGTCGGCCGCCTGGATGAGCAGGGCCCGGACCGCCTCGCGACCTCGGGGGCCGTAATCCAGCGTCCAGCGGTTCACGTACATGTCCACGAAGGCCCCGGTGATCCCGGCGTCGATCCCACGACCCCATTCCTGCGCCCGGATGATCGATTCCTCGCGATGCTCCATGGCATGCTGGAGCGAACTCTCCAGCAGGTCCACGATCTCCCGGGTCGCCCCGGCACCGTGGCGCTCGTCGAGGCCCCGGCGGATCACGTTGGCCCCGAGGGGGAGCGGGAGCCGGTTGCGTTCCTGCCACCAGACCCCCAGGTCCTGGATCTGGTGGAGACCCTCCTCCTCGAAGGTGAGCTGGCTCTCGTGGATCACGACCCCGGCATCCACCGCTCCCGAGGCGATCTCCCCGGGTATGCGGTCGAAGAGCATCGGCCTCCACTCGACCTCGGCGCCCTTGAACATGAGTCGACTCACCAGGTACGCAGTGGTGCGCTCACCGGGGACCGCGATGGTGGGCCGGGAGGCCGCGAGTTCCTCGAGGGTGGTCGGCTGCCGGGCGACCAGGCGCGGTCCGTATCCGTCACCCAGGCTGGCGCCGCACGCGGTGAGCGCATACCGGTCGGCCACCAGCGGGTAGCAGGCGCACGAGATGCCGGTGATCTCCAGGGCATCCTGGTCGGCACTCTCGCAGGCACGTCGATTCAGCTCCTCGATGTCCTCGACCACCTGCTCGAAGCGGAACCTCGGGCTCGTGAGCGGAGCCGGTCCGCGTTCGTGATCGAAGAGGGGCCACCACATGAAGGCATCGTCGGGATCGGGGCTGTGCCCGAGCCTGATGACCGCGCGTCCATCCTGGGAGTTGGTGTTCATGGGGTCCAATCATAGGCCCACCGGCCACCACCGGGAATCAGCAGGACCAGGCCGAGAGCAGGAGGGTGAGGTCTGGCCCGGCGACCTCCCCGTCGCCGTCGAAGTCGGCGGGGCCCGGTCCGCCCCAGCTGGAGAGCAGGATGGTGAGGTCCGCTCCGCAGATCCTTCCATCCTGGTCGAGATCGAGGACGGGACCGGAGGTGGCGCCTTCGTGCACCAGATCGGAGAGGTCGGCGTCGACCCTGATGTCGATCGAGTTCACGCCCGTCGGCAGCGATTCGGGCAGGACCGAGACCAGGACCTCCGAGAGGTCCAGGTTGGTGATCGAGAGGGAGCTGCCGCTCTCGGTGAAGGTTCCGGTCAGGTCCGCGTTGTCCGAGGCGATGGTCCGACTCTCCCCGCTCCCGACCAGGTTGCCCTGGTACGCGTAGGAGATGTCGAGGGTGTACAGCGCGCCGGGGATCGACCACTGGTCGCCCTGCAGCTGGACGGTGTAGGTCCCCTCGAGCTGGATGATCAGGGTCCCGATCGTCACGTCGATGCTCTCCAGGCAGCCGAAGAAGCCGCAGAAGAACTCGAGGTTCAGCTGTGCGTTCTCCGCGAGGACCAGGTGGTCCTTGAAGGTGATCGAGTCCCCGGTGCGCTCGACGAGGAACTGGCTCCCGGAGATCTGCGCGGTGGTCGCGGCGGAGGAGCTCGACGAACCGAAGATCGGGACGTCAAGCGCCATCTCCACGTCGACGGGGATCACGGTGGGTGCTGCGTCGAGGACCACGTCCTCGGCATGCAGTGCTCCCGCGAGGGGCAGCAGCAGCACCGCGATGAGGGGTCGTCCGGGATTCATGCATCACCTCCTCGTGATGGTCCACGGGTCGGGGCCGCGACGGGGCGACCGGCAAGCCGTCCCGTCCAAGGTAGCGGTGTATCGCCTCGATGCAAGGAAACACCGGACGCATCCGCCGGGGGAGGCGGTGGCGGTCAGCGGATGAGGTCGGGATCGAGCAGGAACGGGTTACCGGCACGTTCCGCCGCCACGCTGGTGGCGGGACCATGGCCGGGGTGCACGGTGGTCTCGTCGGGGAGTTCGAGGATCCGCGCCAGCGAGTCACGGAGGTGTGCCGGGTTCGAGGTCGGGAAGTCCACGCGTCCGATGGAGCCGGCGAAGAGCGTGTCACCGGCGATGAGTGAACGGGTCGATGCCTCGAACAGACCGACCGAGCCCGGACTGTGCCCCGGCAGGTGAAGCACCCGCCAGCTGGTGCCCAGCAGATCGACCAGGTCCCCGTCCTCGTACCGACGGTCGGGTGGCGGGGCGATGCACGGCCACCCCGACATCCCGGAGAGGTTTTTCATCGGATCGAGGTTCCAGTCCTCCTCCAGCGGATGGACCCAGGCGGGAAGGACTCCGAACTCCTCGAACAGGGCCTCGATGCCCCCGATGTGGTCGTAGTGGCAGTGGGTGAGCAGGAGCCCCCGGGGGACGAGTCCACGCTGGCGAACGAGCTCGACGAGCGGGCGCGGCTGCATCCCGCAATCGACCACGAAGCAGCCCTCGGGATCCGGCCCATCCGGGGCCGAGACCACGTAGCAGTTGGTCTCCACCGGACCGAGCGTGAGGACGTCGAGGATCGGACGGGGTGCGTCGTTCATTCGGACAGGGTAGTCCGTGACCCGCGGGTGCGCTGGATCGACCCGGGGGGCCTCGATCCCCGGGCCGCCTTGCCAACTCCCCGGGGGCTCGTATGATCAGCACGTCATGGAAGACCTCCACATCGACGCCGCGCCCTCCCCCGGGACTGGATCGAGGCCTGGACTGGTGGCCCTGCCGGGGCTCCTCCTGCTGCTGGGCGGGTGCGCCTCGATCTCCAATGACTTCGCGTCGCTGGGGAACGCGATCTTCCCGCCCACCGGAGCCGAGGTCGGCGAGTGGGCCACGGACTTCACCAATCCCGAGCTGCAGCAACGCGGCCTCGTGCTCCTCGGGACCGCGCCCTGGGCGGGAACCGAGCAGTACCAGCAGCTGTATCGCAGCTGCATCGAGGGTCCGTGGGACCCGCTGGTGAAGGCGGCTGCGATCAAGGCCCTGGGCAGCCACGGGGATCCCGACGATGCGTTGCTGATCGCCTCGGAGCTCGAGAACGAGTACCCCTACGTCCGGACGGAGGCGGCCAAGAGCCTGCAGCGGCTGCATGATCCGCGGGTGCAGGACACCCTCTGGCAGCGGCTGGTCGTGGAGGAGGACCAGGGGGTCCAGATCGAGCTCGCGATCGCCCTGGGCCAGTACCCGTCGGATGCGGTCTTCCAGGCGCTGGTGCTGGAGCTGGAGAACCGGGAGCTGGCGGTGAACCTCGCGGCCGCCGATTCGCTTCGGTGCCTCACCGGCGTCGACCACGGCATCGACGCCATCGAATGGCTGGCCTGGTACGACGCGAATCCGAAGCCCTTCGCGAACGAGGAGGTCTACCTCTACCCGGTCTACACCCGGCCGCTGGGGTTCCTCGACTGGATCAACATCTTCAACCCCACGATCTGGGAGAAGCCGGGGCTCCCGCGGGGACTCGAGGTGCGCACCGTCCGTTCAACGAGGGATGGCGGTCCCGCGCAGACCCAGGACGGTTCGTGAGCGACCCGTGAGTGATCCCGACGAGAGCGTCCCGGAGCCCCCCCGCGAGCCATCGGACTACGCGGCGGAATCCAGTTCGGCGGCCAGTCCCGACGACCCCGGCTCGGCGCTCGGGGGAGTGCTGGAGCAGGAGGCGCTGATCGAGGCGGAGGGACGGATCCGCAGCGGCAAGCTCGCGGGACGGTCCCTGCTCAGCGCGATCCTGGTGGTGGCGATCCCCGTGCTGTTCCAGCAGTCGATGGCCGCGACGGTGGGATTGTTCGACAAGATCCTCGCCGGGCGACTCCCGGACCGCATCGTGGAACCAGCCCTGGACGCGATCGGCATCGGTTCCTACATCTCCTGGCTGGTGGGCATCGCGATGGCCGGACTGGGGATCGGGGGACAGGTCATCATCGCCAGGGCGATGGGTTCCGGGGACCCGAAGGACGCGCACGACGCCCTCGGTCAGTCGATCGGCCTCGCACTGATCTGGGGGAGCCTGGTCGGGCTGGTGCTCTGGCTCCTGGTGGCTCCCCTGGCCGCGATCTCCGACCTCACCCCGGAGGCCACCGAGCTGCTCGGGGAGTACGTGCTCACCATCGCGTTCTCCATGCCCCTCTGCGGGGTGCTGATGGTGGGTTCGATGTGCCTGTACGGAGCCGGGGAGACGGTGCTGCCCGCCCTGATCATGGTCGCGGTCAACGCGGTCAACGTGGTGTGCAGCTGGCTGCTGTCCGGCGTCGACGTGGGGATCGGCGGCTTCGAGCTGGTCAATCCCACCGGCATCGACGCCCTGACCAGCGGCGTGGCGGGCATCGCGGGAGGGACCGCACTCTCCTACCTCACCGGTGCGGGGCTGATCGTGCTCTGCCTGATGCGCGGGGTCCGGGACCTCAGCCTGAGACCCACGGCCATGAGACCCACCCGGCTGATGTTCGGGAGGATCCTCAGGATCGGGGTGCCGTCGTTCCTCGAGGGCCTCTCGATGTGGGGTGTGAACGTCTTCGTGCTGGGATTCATCGGGATCATCGTGGCGACCAATCGCGAGACGGGGGCGGGCCCGGTCGAAGGCCTGGTCGGCGCCCACGCGGTCGCCATCCAGTGGGAGGCGTTCTCGTTCATGCCGGGATTCGCCCTGGGCACCGCGGCGGGGACGATCGCGGGGCAGTTCCTCGGGGCGGGCAACGTGCGGATGGCGAGGAAGGCGATCATCACCTGCACCGTGATCGGGATGTCCTTCATGGGGCTGGTCGGAGTGGCCTTCATCCTCTTTGGCTCCGCCCTCACCCGGTTGATCTCGGACCAGCCGGTGCTGCTCGAGGAGGTCCCCAAGCTCCTGGTGATCTGCGGCTCGATCCAGGTCTTCTTCGCGCTGAACATGGTGGTCCGGCAGGGACTCCGCGGGGTCGGCGACACCAGGTGGACCCTGATCATCACCACCGTCTCGAGCTACGGCGTCAGGCTCCCGCTGGCCTACGTGCTGGGGGTGGTCCTCGGCGGCGGCCTGCCGGGGATCTGGCTCGGCCTGTGCGGGGAGATCGTGGTGCGGGGCCTGCTCTTCACCGCCCGGTTCCTGCACGGGGGCTGGACCCGGATCAAGGTCTGAACCCGGGACCCGGTCGGGGACGGGCGGTCAGGCCGCCCGCCTGCCGAACAGGGAACGCCGGCCCAGGAAGCCGATCCAGCGCGCCCAGGTCCGGAAGTGGGCCGCGCGATGGGGGCCATCGGTGGAGTGCCCCTCCACCCCGGGGGGGCGGCTGGGGCTCGACCCGTCCCCGGCCAGTCGTGCTCGTGCCTCCGACCAGCGCTCGGCGAGTTCCACCAGGGCCCCCTTGACCGAGGCCTCGAGGCGGACCCGGGTGGACTCCGAATCGAGCGAGGGTTCGGGCATCGATCGAAGGTCCTGCAGCATCGCGACCCGCGCGGAGAGCTGGTCCGCAAGCAGCGCCTCCCGGCAGGTCTCCCGGCTCCGGAAGTCGGGACCGGTCGGGGAAGCGCCGACGCGATAGTCCACCAACGTCTCCTCGAGGTGGAAGCAACCCCCGAGGAGCGCGCCGCGGAAGGCCAGGAGGCCGGCGAGGTCCTCGGCACCGCGCGCGGTCGGAACCACGGGGAATTCACGCAACACCTCCGGGCGCATCGCCATCGTGCCGAGGTTCGGCATCGGTGCGTCGAGGCGAAGTGCGAGCTCGTGGGGCGAGACGGTCCCGCTCCCGGGTCGGCGACCGGCGATGGGCGGTTCGGGCGTCGGGCCACCGAGCCTCGCCCGGTCGGAGGCGACCACGCAGGCGCCGGTGGAGTCCAGGGCGTGAACCAGTCGGTTGACGCGATCGGGGCGCGACCGGTCCTCCGCCCTCGCGACGACCACGTGCGCCGTCTCCGCGGTGGCGACCGCGTCGAGGAGTCTCCGGGGCCCGAGTCGCTCGACGAACCTCGAGGCGACCAGCCGGTGCGGTCCGTCCCCGTGCCGTTCACGCACCCCGCGGATGACCTCCCAGGTACGGTCCGTGGACCCGTCGTCGATGACGTCGATCCGGCATCGAGCCCCCTCCTGGCGGAGCAACGAGGCGAGGGCACCCTCGACCAGGTGCTCCTGGTCGTGCACCACCATGACCACGGTGGTCCGGGGCGGGTCGGTCCCGATGCGGGAAATGACGGTTCTCGGATCCATCAGGTATCGGATCGGCTCGTTCGGGAGGCGTCTTGAGGCCCCGAAGCGGTCATTATCCGAACTCCGGGAGGAAATTGGACCTATCATCATGGAACAGCCATGAGCACCCCCCCACCCCTCCACCAGCACCTCGACGCCCTGGATCCCGGCCTGCTGGGGGCGGTGGTCGACGGTGCGGCGAGGTTGACCCCGGAACAGGCGCTGGACCTCTACCACCGGTGCGACCCACAGTCGCTCGGGCGACTCGCGGACCGGCGGTGCCGGGCCCTGCACGGCGAGGACCTGCGGACCTACGTGATCGACCGGAACATCAACTACACGAACATCTGCACCGCCAAGTGCATCTTCTGCGCGTTCAAGCGAAGCGGCCACGAGGACGATGCCTACACCCTCGACCACGACGCACTGCTGCAGAAGGTGCGTGAGCTGGTCGAGATCGGCGGGACCCAGATCCTGATGCAGGGCGGCATGAACCCCGACCTGAGCCTCGAGTGGTACGTCGACCTCCTGGGCAGCATCAAGTCCGAGTTCCCGGGCGTGCACGTCCATGCGTTCAGTCCCCCGGAGTTCATCGAGTTCGTCCGGTTCTTCGACCCCCCGGGCGAGACCCTCAAGCAGAAGGTCCTCTACGTGATGACCAGGCTCCGGGACGCCGGGCTGGACTCCCTGCCCGGAGGTGGTGGCGAGATCTTCGCCCCCGCGGTCCGCAAGAGGATCGGACTCGGCAAGTGCGACGCGGAATCCTGGCTGACGGTCATGCGCGCCGCCCACGAGATGGGCTTCAACACCTCCGCGACCATGATGTTCGGCCACATCGAGGGGATCGCCGACCGCGTCCACCACATGGAGCTGGTCCGTCGCTGGCAGGACGCCGCGATCGACGAACTCGCCGATCGCGGGGGCGGCCGGTACGTGGCATTCATCTCCTGGCCCTTCCAGGCCGACAACACCGTGCTGGGACGACTCCCGGAATGGGGGCTCGACGGTGGCGACGGGGACGCGGATCCCTTCCCCGGAGATGCGGTGGCGAGGCTGGACGGCACCGGGAAGAGCATCGACCACAAGGGCTTCGGGCGCAGCCGTCGGATGGCGGGCTCCAGCGCCTACCTCAGGACGCAGGCGCTCAGCCGGCTCTACCTGGACAACATCTACTCGATCGGCTCGAGCTGGGTCACGATGGGGCCCCACATCGGCCAGATGGGCCTGCTCTGGGGCGCGAACGACATGGGGTCGGTGATGATGGAGGAGAACGTGGTCTCCTCCGCGGGCAGCACCCACTGCCTCAACGAGGCGATGATCTGCCGGCTCATCCGCGACGCGGGCTTCACCCCCGCCCAGCGGGACAACGCCTACGACCTGCTTCGGATCCACGACGGCCCGGACTCGCCGGACCTGGTGGTCGAGGACTGGTCCCTGAACCGCCCGGATCGGCTGATCTCGGAAGGGTCCGGCGACGAGCCCGCCGAGCCGGGGTGCGGCGGTTCGCCCGAGGGGGCCAGCGCGCCGATCGACCTCACCATCAAGAGCTCGGACTGAGCGGGGTCCACCGCAGGTAGTCGGGGATGTGGCGCCCGCATTCCGGGCAGTCCGCGGCCTCGCACCGGTAGACGAGGTAGCCGCAGCGGCACCGTGGCTCGTCGAGCCGGAGGTGCATCCCCAGCTTGCACTGGGGGCAGGTCGAGTCACCGACCCGCATCTCGCATCGGTGTCCGCAGCGTGGACAGTCGATCGGGATCTCGATCCGGACGGAAAGCCCGGTCTGGTCCAGGTGGCTGTGGCGGCCCCGGACCACGAGGTTCGCGACGGGCAACGACAGGTTCCCGCAGACGAAGAGCACCACGAGGGCGCCGATCAGCTGGGCATAGACGTCGGGGCCCAGCGCGGAGCCGATCGCTTCGACCAGCTCGTCGAAGAAGATCGCGGACTCGATCTGGGAAAGCAGGAACAGGTTGACCGCGAGCAGTCCGAAGCAGAGGATCCTGAGCACCCGCCCGGTGAAGCGCCAGTAGAAGACGTATCCGAGGTGCAGGCAGCTCAGGGAGAGCGCAAGTGAACCGAGCAGGATCATCCCGAGCCACCTGCCCACCGAATCGTCCATCCCGGTACCGACCCAGATCATGACCAGCAGCAACCCGCCCGAGACGACCGCGGCCACGGAGGAGACGCCCATGGGGATCCGGAGCATGGGGTGACCGACGTGGTGGAGGCTTCCCGCCAGGAGCACGATCGTCAGCACCCCGGAGACCACCAGCGAGGACCACAGCAGCATCGCGAAGGGCCCGGAGAAGGAGGCGAAGATGCACGCGATTCCCAGCAGGGCGGAGAGCGCGTAGCCTCCGAGCATCGACCTGAGCAGCATGGAACGCATCGTGTCACACTCCATCCGGTGATGCCGCCCCCTCCGGGTGGCTGGATGGATTCTAGCATCGTCGTGGGCGATCCCGGACCGAGCGGACCTGGGAACGGGGCTCAGAACACCCGGACCAGGATCCAGATCCAGGCGAAGAGGGCGGCGCCGAGCAGCAAGGCGAAGGCGGCGTTGGCCCCGATGGCGGCGCCGGTCCCCACCTCCTGCGCGGATCGAAGCGACAGCACCCCCAGCACGAAGCACCAGAACGGCAGGATGAGGCCACCCGCGTAGATCCCCACGCACGGCGCAGCGGCCACGACGAACGGTGCGGAGGCGAACATCATCGCGGCCACCGAGCGCGGCAAGCCGTGGCGAGCCAGCCCGAACACCGCCAGCACCAGGTGCGCCACCAGCGCCCAGAGCAGTACGAGGAGCAGGAGCCCGACCCCGTAGCCGAGCAGGGACAGGACCGACCAGCCGATGGCGACCATCAGGTTGCCCGGTGACTGCCCGATGGCACCCAGCCCGTTGAACACGAACCCGTTCACGAAGAGCAGGATCGGCAGCGCGCCCCCGACGACCACGACCAGCAGCAGGGGCAGGAAGAACCCCAGCGCCACCGGGAGGCTCCGGTCGACGGGGATGCCCGAGATCAATCGACCGGGCATCCCGAGGGCCCAGAAGAGGGTCATGAACCAGCGCCTGAACCATCCGTGGTCTCGTCGAAGGCACGGTGGGACGTCCACCACCTGCTGGGCTTCCGGACGGTCGGAGGCCGGCCGAAGCACCATCGAATCCATCTCCAGCGCCTGCCCGCAGCCCACGCAGAGAAAGTGATCCGGGACGAGGTGCCCCTTGCTGGAGGTACCGAAGTAGGCCTGGTCGCAGGCGGGGCAGCAGAAGGCCACCGACGCGGGCTCGAAGGCTCGCTCACTCGGGCGGAAGGGGCGTCCACATTCAGGGCAGGGTCCGGGGGCGATGTTCCAGAGTGGATATTCGCAGCCCCGGCATCGCATGCTCAGTCCTCGGGCGCGTCCGCGGAGACCCTGGCCCGGAACTCCGAGACGAATCGCCGCGTGATCGGTCCCACCGTGCCGTCACCGATGACCCGGTCACCGATCCGGGTCACGCCGATCACTTCCGCGGCGGTTCCGGTCAGGAACAGTTCGTCCGCCTGGTAGACCTCCTCCAGCCGGAAGAGCTTCTCCTGGATCGGGAGCCCGAGGGAGGGGCCGAGGTCGTCGATGAGGAACTGGCGAGTGATGCCGTTGAGGATGCCCGCGTCGGGGGGAGGGGTGAACACCGCCCCGTCCTTGACCACGAAGACGTTGTCGCCGGTGCACTCGGAGACCCAGCCCTCCATGTTGAGCATCAGCGCCTCGAGCACCCCGGCATCGATCGCCTCGATCTTGGCGAGGATGTTGTTGAGGTAGTTGAGGCTCTTGATCTGCGGATCGAGGCATTCCCGGGGGACCCGGCGACGCTCGGCGACGATGATCTGCATGCCCGACTCGTAGAGCTCCTGCGGGTAGAGCTTGATGGTGTCCGCGATGACGAAGACGGTGGGGACCGGGCAGAGGAACGGGTGCAGGCCGAGGGTCCCCACCCCGCGGGTGAACACCAGTCGGATGTACCCGTCGGTCAGCTGGTTGGCGGAGACCGTCTCGCGGATCGCGCGTTCGACCTCCTCCATGCTGTAGGGGGACTGGAGCCGGATCTCCTCCGCGGAATCCCACATCCGGCGGAGGTGGGACCCGAGCTTGAAGATGCGTCCGTTGTAGATCCGGATGCCCTCGAAGCATCCGTCCCCATAGAGCAGGCCGTGGTCCATCACGCTGACCTTGGCCTCGTCCTGGGGCACCAGTTGTCCGTCTATCCAGATCTTCACCGTTCGATTCGCTCCATGCCCCACGGAGAGGGGGGAGAGATTGTATCACTCGGTGGGCATCGGTGGTCGAAAGGGGTCGAGACGCTCGAGGAGGAAGCTGACGGGATCGGAGGACGGGTCCTCAGGAAGGATTTCCGTGGTTCCGGGGCAGGCGGGACCGGCCGGACCACGCCAGGTGCAGGAACGGGCCCAACGCTCGAGCAGGTGCTCGTCACCTCGACCGACGCAGACCAGGGTCGAGTAGCGAGGAACCCCGAGGATCGATTCGGCGCGTTGCAGCCCGACCGAGCGATCCGCGGTGGGACCGACGATGCCGATGCAGTCAGCTGCGTAGTCGATGAGGCGAACGTTCCCGCTCATCCCGGGAGTGCCCGCGACCAGGTCGACCGCGGAACGCAGTCGGCGGGGGCGTCCGTGGAGGAGCATCCGCGTCGCCGGGCGTTGCAGCAGCTGCTGGACGTCGCAGGGAGTCCCACCGGCGAACAACCAGTCGAGTGCGGGGGACACGGTACGGGGATGACTGCAGAAGGCGTGCATCCCGCGTTCAACCTGGATGCCGATGGAGGCGTCGGCGGTCCGGAGCGCGAGTCCGATCCCCAGCACGTGGTCGGGGTCGATGAGCTCGGTTCGCAGCACCTCCTGCCGAGCGGCGTCGACCAGGACCGAGCCCTCGGCGGCGACCACCATGTCCACGCTCCCGGAGGATCCGATGAGGGTCGTGGCAGGGTGGGCGGGACGCGAGGTGCTGAGGATGACGCCGAGCCCGGCCTCCCTGAGGCGTTTCAACAGGCGCAGTCGCTCCGGGTGCGGCGCCCCGGAGCCGTCGAGGAGGAATTCATCGAGCGGGAAGAGCACGCTTCCGGGGCGCGGCCCCGCTCCGTGTGGCGTGCCGGGGCGATCGTCCAGGGAGCGGATCGCCTCCCGGACGCAGGCCCCGAGCGCGGCGGGACCGTCGGGCTTCCGCAGGAGTGTACGGACCCCGTCCCGCGCGAGCCGACCCACCACGTCCTCGAGGGCGGCGGCCCGGGAGGGGTCGACGCCGGGAGGGAGGAGGACCAGCAGCAGGGCGGGCGGGTGGTCGGCCTGCTCGATCCCCCAGACCACCTGGAACATGGCGTCGGCGGGGTCGGCGGCGTCGACCGCATCGACCACCGGTTCATCCGGATCGGGACGGTGCACCACCAGGTCGCAGCCGTCGAGCGCGGACTGCCAGTCCCCGGGGATGGACAGGTCCGCCGGGCGCCAGACGACCCCGGGCGGGGTGTCGGCGTCGCGGGGTGCCGGGAAGGCCACCACCTCGAGCCGGAACCCGGCTTCGGCCAGCTGCTGGATCATCAGCTCGTCGGTTGGCCCCGGACGTCCGGTGAAGCAGATGCGCATTCGCGGGATGGTACCTCGTGGTGAAGACGATCCGGATCGTGGACGCACTTGCGCCGGGGTCGGCTCAGGAATGGATCTTCCGGCGACGGGCCGAGGGGATGCCGAGCTGCTCCCGGTACTTCACCACGGTGCGCCGGGCGATCTTCACCCCTCGTTCGTTGAGCATGTCCGCGATCGACTGGTCGCTGAACGGCTGCTTCTGGTCTTCCCCGGACACGATCTCACGGACCATCTCCTTGACGGCCTCCCAGCTCATGTCCCGCCCTTCCGAGGTCTCGAGCCCCCCGGAGAAGAACCGCCTCAGGGGGAAGTAGCCCCGCGGGGTCTCCATCCACTTCTCGGCCACCGCCCGGCTCACCGTCGCGACGTGGATGCCCAGCTGCTCCGCCACGTCGACCATCGGCAGCGGCTTGAGGTGCTGGGGACCGTGATCGAAGAAGTCGCGCTGGCGCACCAGGACCACGTTGACCACCCGGAGCAGGGTGTTCTTGCGCTGGGTGATCGCCTCGATCAGCCAGCCGGCATCGCGCACGTTGCGTTCCACGAACTCGCGGGTGGTGGCGTCGGTCTCCTTGGACCTGGCCATCTCCGAGTATTCCGGCGAGACCCGGAGGTGGAGGATCGGGTCGTCGGCGAGCACCGCGAGGTACTCGTCACGCTCGGGGTCGTACTCGACCCTGACGTCGGGGATGATGGGGCGGACCGCCTCGTCGACCAGCAGCCGGCCGGGGGAGAGCTCGAGGCGGTGCATCCAGTTCTTGGCGTCCTGGATCCGTTCGAGGCTCATGCCGGAGTTGCGCTGGATGAGCGGCAGCCGGTTCTCGAGCAGGTCCTCGAAGTGCTCGGAGATCAGCCGCCGGGCGTCGGAGCGCCGAAGCTCCTCCTCGTCGTCCTCGGGGGACTCCATGCCGTCCAGCTGGAGCAGCAGCGATTCGGGGACGCTGCGGGCCGCGATGCCCGCCGGTTCCAGCTCGGTCTGGACCAGCAGGAGGGCGCGTTCGAGCAGGTCGAGGGGCAGCTCGATGCCGTGTTCGGAAAGGACCTGCTCCTGGATGGTCTCCAGGTCGGCGTCGAGGAGTCCGTCGTCGCCGACGTATTCGATGAGCCGACGCCCGGCCTCGAGGAGCTCGTCGGGAAGCTCGACGAACTTCCACTGGGCGAGCAGCTGCTCGACCAGGCTCTCCCCCCGGGAGGGGGCGTTGTTCATGGCGGCCATCTTCGAATCGCCGTCCTGGGTGGACTGCACGGAATGCGAGGGGACCGAGGCGGCCTCCGTGAAGGCATCCCCGTAGTCCCGCTCCATCCCGTCGAGCCGCTCGAAGTCGGCCGATTCGTCCCCCATCCCCACCACCAGCTCGCGTTCCCCCTCGCGATCGACGCGTTCGTCCTCCCGTCGTTCGCGTTCGAGTTCCTCCCGCACCCGCTCGGCATCCGGGTCCTCGAGGTCCAGCTGCGGCTCGAGGTTCTCGAGCGCGACGTTGGATTCGAGTTCCTGCTCGATCCGCTCCTGCAGCGCGGGCAGCGCCATGTGGAGGATCTCCATCGACTGGATCATCCTCGGGCTCAGCTTCATCTGCTGACCGAGCCGCATGGACTGGCTTGTATCGAATCTCATCGATCCCATGGGTGGCTTCCTGCCTGGTGGGGACCCGGTCGAGCAGCGGGCGGTCGTCGGATCCTCCGAAATACTACCGCCTGCCGGGGACGTCCCGATGGTCTATCGACAATCCGGCGCAAACCGCTGTTCTTTCGGCCCAAGCAGGGGTTTTCACCCTCCGGGACGCTGGGTCGGGGTCGCCGGGGGATCGGAGACGGAGGAACGCCCGTGGATCGCGTCCGCGAGCACGGCGGGGTTGGCGTACTCGATCTGGGAGCCCGAAGGCAGGCCCCGCGCGAGGCGGGTGACCTGGATCCCCAGCGCCTCGAGGCGCTCCGCGACCAGCAGCGCGGTCGAATCGCCCTCCATGTCGGGGTTGAGTCCGAGGATGACCTCCTCGACGGGGGAGCCCGTCGCGTTGCGGGCGGGGTCCTGCACGCGATCGATCAGGGCGTCGAGGGTGATGGTGTCCTCCCCGACCCCGGAGAGTGGATCGAGCCGCCCGAGCAGGACGTGGTAGCCACCACGGTACATCCCGGTCTGCTCGAGGGCGATGAGGTCCCGGGGCTGCTCGACCACCAGCACCCGCGAGTGGTCCCGCTGCTCGTCGGTGCAGAGCTGGCAGGGATCCGAGTCGGTGAGGTTCCAGCAGATGCTGCAGTGGCCGACGTTGTTCTTGACGTCCTCGATCGCGCGTGCCAGGCCCATCGCCTCGTCGGTGGAGGCCTTCAGCAGGAAGAAGGCGAGGCGCTCCGCGCTCCGCCGACCGATGCCGGGAAGCGAGGCGAATTCGTCGATCAGTCGGTCGACCGAGTCGGGGTAGGCTGAACCGGAGGCTGACATGGTCGGATCAGAGCAGTCCTTCCAGCGCTCCGGCGGGGATCGGAAGGCCGAGTTCGCCGGCGGCCTGCCCCAGGGAGGACGTGATCATCTCCTGCGCCTTCTCGAGGGCCGCGTTGCAGGCCCCCGTGACGAGGTCCGAGGCGAGCGCCCGGTCCTCCTCGGAATCACCGTCCACCAACGCCGAGAGCAGGGAGTGGTCGAACTCGATGCGGACGATGCGGAGCCGGCCGTTGGCGACCGCGGTCACCGCCCCCCCACCGGTCGTGGCTTCCACCTCGCGGGTGGAGATCTCGGCCTTGACCTGCTCGAGCTTCTCCTTGATCCGAGGGAGGTCCTTCATCAATCCGGCCATCCCGGCCATGCCACGCAGTGA
>PKCS01000075.1 GCA_002862305.1 Phycisphaerae bacterium
CGACCGGATCGTCGCCGGGACCTGGGCGGTCGCCGCGGCCGCGACCAACGGCGAGGTCGTCCTGGAGCGGTTCCCCTGGGACTCCCTGCTCGCGATGATGGACGTCCTCCGGCAGATCGGGGTGCGGATCGAGCGACTCGACGACGGCCCGGACTGCGCCCGGGAGGCGACCGTCCGCGTCACCAGCGAGCGCCACCTGAGACCCGCGGTGATCACCACCCAGCCCCACCCCGGCTTCCCCACGGACCTCCAGGCCCAGTTCATGGCCCTGCTTTGCCTCGCCGAAGGCAACAGCGTGATCACCGAGAAGATCTACCCGGAACGCTTCATGCACGTCGCGGAACTCTCCAGAATGGGAGGGCTCTTCACCCGGCAGGGACCCACCGTCGTCGTGCAGGGGGTGAAGTCCCTGATCGGCGCCCCGGTCATGGCCAGCGACCTGAGGGCGTCAGCCTGCCTCGTGATCGCCGCACTGGCCGCGAAGGGCCAGACCACCATCAACCGGGTCTACCACCTCGACCGGGGATACGTGCGGATGGAAGAGCGTCTCAGCCAGCTCGGGGCCAACATCCAGCGGGTCAAGGCGCCCCCCCCGAATGCCGTGCCCGAGGTCCGGGAGTCGACCAAGTCAGCTCCCGAGATCGAGATCATCGGCACGTCGCCTGCGGCGGCCGACCTCGTGAAGACCGATCGCTGAAGCCACCGCCACGTTCAGCGAGCGTGACTGGTCGTCCCCGATGCCCGGTATCTCGAGGACCTGGTCGCAGAGCTGCAGGGTCGCCTCCCGGAGCCCGCTTCCTTCCGCGCCCACCAGCAGCACGCATCGGTCCGCGTATTCCATCCCCTCGATGTCCGAGGCGCCCGACGTGTTCTCGAGCCCGATCACCCTGAATCCATGATCCCGGCGCAGGAGGTCGATGGTCCCCGGCCACGGGTCGCAGATGGCCCAAGGGACCTGGAACACCCGTCCGGTCGAGATCCTGATCGACTTCCTCAGCAGTGGGTCGGAACAGTCCGGTGACAGCAGCACCCCCTCCGCACCGAGGCTCGAGGCGTTCCTGAACAGGGCACCCATGTTGTCCACGTGCACCACCCCCTCGGCCGCGAGGATCGTCACCCGCCTGCGTGCCAGCAGCGACTCCACCGGTTCGAGCCCCTGGAGGACCTGCCGGCGACTGCCGAGGGCGAGGGCACCTCCGTGGAAGCCGTAGCCGCTGATCTCCCTCAGCGCCCCGGGCTCCGCCACGTAGACCGGGACGTCCGCTCCAAGCACCTCGAGCCGGGCGTGAAGACGCTCCGCGACCTCCGCTTCCACGAGGACCGACTCGGGTCGCCACCCGCTGTCCAGGAATCGCGCGAGGACCCGTTCCGATTCCACGGTGAACAACCTTCGCGTCCCCCGCAGGTCCGCATCACGGAGTTCCCGGTAGTCAGCGAGCCGATCGTCCCCGGGGTCAGCGATCCTGATCATCGGCGTGGTCATCCTGCGGAACCGGTCCGGGCCGCCCGCGATCACCACGGGTGGTCGCCTCGAATCGACTCTGGGCCGATTCGTAGTCGCGGAGCGACTGCTCGAGCATCTCGACCAGACGGTCCATGGTCTCCTTCGAGCCGAGCTTTTCCTCGGGCAGGAGGGGGCGGACCTCGCGTATGGAGTCGAGCGTTTCCTTGATCTGGACGGCGCTGCTCGCCCACTCACTGAACGCCGCGTACCTCGTCATGAGGCCGACCTCTTCCCGGGATGGCCTCTGGAGCAGCGGGATGCCCAGCGAGGAGATGACCTCGTCGAGGGTGATCGACAGCTGCTGGGAGGCCAGCGTCGTCTGCGCCAGCGCGTAGTCGATCGAGAAGCTGGCTCGCGAGGCGATCTTCTGCATCTCGCCCACGATGCGCTCGAAGTCGTCGATCGATCCGCGGGCGGTCTCGAGGATCCGGTCGAGCACCGGCATCGTCTCGGACTCGAAGTCGTCGACGACCTGGGAGTAGGAATCCAGGATCGACTGGTAGGCGGACTCGATGAGCGAGATCTGCTGCGGTGAGAGCCGGGATTCGATCCTCCCCACCGCCTCCGATGTCCGGCCGAAGGAGTCCTGGACCCGGTCCATGCCCGCCGAGATCCGCTCCCCCTCGCGACCGATCCGCTCGATCCTGCCGAGGAGTGATTCGTAGCGACGCTCCCAGCGGGGAAGATCCTCGTCGATCGTCGTCCTCAGTTCGATGAAGTCGCGCTGGATGTCCTCCAGCGTCGGATTGTCGCTGAGGTCCTTCGCCATCGTGCGGAACCCGTCCACGGACGTCTCGATGTTCGTGATGATGTCGTCCACGGACTTCGCGCCCTTCGGGCCGAGCACGCTCGAAACCCCTGACGCACCCCTCGTGATCTCGATGGTCGAACCATCGGCCAGGTCCTTGGAGTCCTTCCCGTCCCCGGTCTTCATGATCAGCAGGTCGTTGGTCCCGCCCAGCAACGAACTCTGCTTGACGATCTCCACCGACTCCTTCAGCTGGAGCCTGCGATTCAGGGTGATCCTGACCAGGATGCGGTCGTCGTCGAACTCGACCCGATCAACGTTCCCGACCACCAGCCCCCCGTAGATGATCTGGCTGGAGTCGTTGATGCCGTCGACCCCCATCTCCAGGGGGACCGAGATGGTGAAGGACGGACCCTTCTCCGCGGACCGCTTGCCCAGCTCCATGGAGACCAGCACCGCGGTCATGAGGACGAACAGCGTCACCGTCAGGCAGAGTCCTGCCTTGTAGTCGCTTCGCGCCCTCTGTGGAGACCTGCTCAACTCATCGGACCTCGTCGGCGTTGTGAAATGGGTTCCGCGTGCGATGCGTCACTGGTCGACGATCTCGGAGAAGAGCCTCTCCTGGGCCTTCCGGTATCGTTCGAGTGCATCCATCACGTACTTCTCGACGTCCTCCCGAAGCTGGGGACGCTGTTCCAGCGCCTCCGGACTCATCTCGAAGACAGTCTGGAAGGACTGGGCGGCCGATTCCAGCTCACTGGTCGCCATCACGTAGCTGCGAGCGGATTCGTAGAGGTTCTCGTGCTCCAGCACGTCGGTCGACGGGGTGTAGAGGATCTTCCACGGGCTCCTCCGGATCTCCAGGGCGACCAGCTTCAGCTGGGACGTCGCCTGGCGGAGGTTCGCGAGGGTCATGGTGATGTCGGGCATGCGGAGGATGAGTTCATCGTCGATGCGGGTCAGTGCCTCGTCGAGGGTCTTGATCCCGTTGAGTCCGCGCTGCATGAGTTCCTCGACCTGGTTCATGGTCTTGACCCGGATCTCGTTCATCACCTCCCGGCCGTCGTCGGTCATCGCCACCAGGTTCTCCATGGTGCTCGAGACCCGGGGGGTGTTCTCGTCGAGGAGGTCCCCGATCTGGTCGAGCTCGCCCTGTGCGGTCGTGAGCAGCGGGGCGACCTGTCCCATGGCGCTGTCGAGCTTCTCCGAGGCATCGTCCACCCGGGTGAGGGCGAGCGTGATCCGCTTCGCCCAGCCGTCGTAGTCCGAGCGAAGCTGGGCCACCATCCGCCTCACGTCGACCAGCATGGGCTTCACGTCCGCGTCCCATTCGTCCGGGATCTGGGTGAGGAACTCGGAGAACTCGTTCACGTTTTCCAGCACCCCGGTGGTCCGTTGTGCGTTGGCGGGCCCGAGCAGCGTGGCCATCATCCCGCCTCCGGCTCCCGCCTGGATGACGGAGCCTGGTTCAAGCGGCTTGGCGTCCGGATTCTCCTTCGTGGGACCGCCGACGCTGGTGAAGTTCAGCCACCCCATGCCTCCCAGGAGCGGCAGGTAGCGGGCGACGCTCGCGTTCTCGTAGAGCTTGATCTGCGGGTCCAGCTCGAAACTGACTATCAGGGACTTAAGTTCCTGCGTGCCGTCCGCTTCGGTCTCGAACTTCGGCATGACCTCGGTGACCGTTCCCCGGTCGAGGCCGCCCACCTTGACGTTGCTGCCCTCGGACAGGCCGTTGATCCCGGCACTGACGGAGAACTGGGCCTTGTAGGGGACCCGGGACACGAAGGGGTCCCACCCCGAGAGGACCACCAGCACCGCGATCGCGAGGCCGAGGCTGACGAACACGAAGACCCCCGCCTTGAAGTCGTTCTGCACTTTTTCGCTGTTGCTCTCAGCCATCGGGCCATTGCTCCAATCCTGTCAACAGTCTCTCTTCAATCGGAGACAGTGTCCAACTCAGCCGCTGATCATCTGCTCATTCGTCTTGAATCGCTGCATCGCACCAAGGAGCTGTTCCACCTGGACGTGAGGCGGCATGTTCGTAAGCCGCCTCCTGAGGGCACTTACCGTCTTCAGTTCGTCCTCTTGCATCAGGAGGTCCTCCTTGCGGGTTCCGGACGCCGCGAGGTTGATCGCGGGGTAGATCCGCTTCTCCGAGATCGCCCGATCGAGGATCAGCTCCATGTTCCCGGTTCCCTTGAACTCCTCGAAGATCACCTGGTCCGCCCGGGACCCGGTATCCACCAGGCAGGTCGCGATCATGGTGAGGCTCCCGCCTTCCTCGGCCTTCCGGGCGGCCCCGAACATCTGCTTGGGGACCTCCAGTGCCTTGGCATCCAGCCCGCCGGACATGGTGCGTCCACTGGAGGCGTACTTCTTGGAATTGTTGAATGCCCGTCCCAGCCTGGTGAGCGAATCGAGCAGGACCACCACGTCCTTGCCCGCCTCGACCATCCGGCGCGCCCGTTCCACCGCGAGCAGCCCGAGGGCGATGTGCTTCTCGACGCCTTCGTCGTTGCTGGAGGCCAGGACCGTCGCGGGGACGTTGCGCCTGAAGTCGGTCACCTCCTCCGGCCGTTCGTCGATGAGGAGCGCCACCAGCTCCACGTCCGGGTGGTTGTGCTTGATCCCGAAGGCGATGTTCTGGAGCAGGATCGTCTTGCCTGCCTTGGGCGGGGCGACGATCAGACCGCGGGTACCGAACCCGATCGGGCAGAACAGGTCGATCAGCCGACAGGCGGGGGGGCAGCCGTCGTGCTCGAGGTTGAGACGGGGTTGCGGGTCGATCGGGGTGAGTTCGAGGAACTCCTTCCTGGTGGAGTATTCCTCCGGGCTGAGGTCCTCCACGCTCAGGATCTCCTGCACCACCTGCCGGACGGGTCGGCCGCCTCCGCCCCGTCTCCGCCTGCGCGCCTTGCGCTCGACCACTTCCACGGTCATCCGGGACGCCGGCCGGAAGGGGCACTCCCCGGCGAGTGATTCCGGCACGAACGGGTCGTCCTTGGCCTCCACCAGACCGTCCCCGAGCTGCCTCAGTCGGGCATCGGCCCCCTCCTGGAGCTGCAGCAGCCCCGTGACCGTACGAGGCTCGCCGGCATCCGGTCCTGACTTGGACTCCTTCGCGGCGCGATGCGTGTCGGGTTTGGTCTCTTTCAAGATCGGCTTCCCATGAGGTGGCCCTTGGTCGGTCTGCCGCCAACCGGTACCCGGGTACCGGCGGTTGGTGAATCGTGCGTTGGCAGGTCCTCGAGCGCCCCCTCCCCGGTGTCCGGGTGGATGCCGTCCACGGGGGAGGCGTTCGAACCAATTTGAGCAGCGCCCACCATCGATGTCAACTTGCCGAGCGAGCCAGCGATCCTGCCGCTTCGGTCGCGAGCCGCGCGTTGTTCAAGAGCAACGCGATATTCGCCTGCAGGGCACCGCCTCCCGTGGATCGGGCGAGGTGGTCCAGCAGGAACGGCGTGACCTCGAGGCCGTTCACTCCCGCCGCCGCCGCCTGCTCGAGGCCCTCGCCGAGGCAGGCCTCGACCAGCATCGCTTCCATCGCGAGTTCCCCGGGCAGTTCGTTCATCAACAGGATCGCCTCCTCCCGGTCCAGGGTGCCCCAGTGATGCCGACACAACTCGCACAGCCGATCAAGGTCGTCGACCATCGGGATCTCCAGCGTGCCCGGCACCCCCTGCACGGTGAACCTGGGCAGGTGGCCCACCCGCCAGCCGACGACCGGGATCTGGTTGGTGTCGAGGAACTCGCAGGTCGCTGGGAGGTCGAGGATGACCTTCGCCCCCGCTGAGACCACCAGCGCCCGGGTCGAGGCGAGCGCGCGCAGGTCCGCCGAGACATCCCCGTGCTGGCTCCATCCCCGATGCACGCCACCGATGCCACCGGTCGCGAACACCCGAAGGCGGTTGGTGCCGTCCCGGGAGAGTCGTGCGTTGGCCGCGTCCATGATCGCGAGGGTGCCGGCCACGGTGGTCCCTCCCGAACCCCCCGAGGCGACGACCCGGGCGAGATCTCGCGTCGAACACTTCTCGACGGTCTCGCCGGCCAGTCGTTCAACCTCATCGGGATCGATCCCCACCCGGAGCACGCCATCGAGCACGCAGCAGCTGGCGGGTACGCCGCCCAGGGAACGGACCAGCTGCGAGACTCCCCGGGAGGTCGCGAGGTTCGCGGGCGCATCCTCGTCCCAGAGCACTCCCTTCGAGAGCCGGTGGCCGAACACCGCCGGGACTGCATCCATCGGTTCGCGGGGCAGCCCGTGGGTGAGCACCGCCGTCTCCAGGACCACCACCGGCGATCCATCCGCCAGGGCGTCTCGAACCTCCGGGTGGACCAGGACCCCGTCGGTCATCTCACCGTCGTCCAGATCGGGAGCGTCCCATCATGCGCTTGGGGGGCAGCTTCTTGGGCACCATTCCCCCCGGGAACTTGCTCTCGTCCTTGGTGTCGAGGCCTTCCGCGGTCAGGTGGCGGCTCTTGGCCTTGATCTCGCGTTCCTTCTTGCCGGCCTGGTGCTCCCGATCCGCTCGCACGTCGCTGGGAACCGGGCCCGGCTTGAAGTCCTCGATGGTCATTCGCGGGATCTCGGTGTTGGCCAGCATCTCGATCGCGGTGAGCAGGTCTCCCTGGTCCGGCGAAACGAAACTCCAGGCCACCCCGTCGCGTCCCGCTCGGGCGGTTCGACCGATCCGGTGCACGTAGATCTCAGGGTCCTCGGGGAGATCGTAGTTGATCACATGGGTGATTCCGTCGACGTCCAGGCCTCTCGAGGCGAGGTCGGAACAGACCAGGACCTTCAATCCGCCGCTCCTCAGCTCGCGGATGACCCGGTTGCGCTTGCCCTGGATCATGTCGCCGTGGATCGCGTGGGCGGCGATCTTGTCCCGGTCCAGGGACTTCTGGATCTTGTCGACCGTGCGCTTGGTCCGGCAGAAGACCAGGCTCATGGTCGGGTCCTCCTTCGCGATGAGGTAGCTCAGGAGCCTCGGCTTGTCCCACCGTTCGACGCTCACGTAGCTCTGGGCGACCTGCTGAACCGTCAGGCTCTTCCCGGTGGTGACGATCTTCTTGGGGTTCGACATGTAGGAGCGTGCGAGCTTCTCGATCTCGCCCGAGATCGTCGCGGAGACGAAGATGGTCTGCCGCTTCTTGCTCATCCTGCCCAGGATCTTCCGGATGTCGTCCCTGAATCCGATGTCGAGCATGCGATCCACCTCGTCGAGGATCGCCATCTTCACGTTGTCGTACGGGAGGTGCCTGCGCTCGTTCATGTCCATCACCCGGCCCGGGGTGCCGACGATGATCTCGGGCCGCTTCTCAAGCTTCGGTACCTGCTTGTGGATCGGCTGGCCACCGTAGACCGGCACGATCTGGTGCCCGCTGTGGCGTGCGAAGTCCTTCAGCTCCTCCGCCACCTGGATGGCGAGCTCCCGGGTGGGGACGAGGATCATCCCCGCGAAGGCGTCGCCCTTCTCGATCATCCCGAGCGCGGGCAGTCCGAAGGCCGCGGTCTTCCCGGTCCCGGTCCTCGCCTGCCCCAGCACGTCCTCGCCATCCAGCGCGAACGGGATCATCTGGGACTGGATCAGGGTCGGGTGGACGAATCCCTTCTCCTCGAGAGCCTTCTGGACGTCCTCGGACAGCCCGAGATCGGAGAACTTCTGGTCGAGCGCGAAGGTCTCGGGATCATCGACGACCGGAGGCGGGGCCTCGGTCACCGGCTTCCTGGTGTCCGTGGCCGTGGTCTCGGTCTCGGTTCCGGATTCCTGGTCCTGGTTGCGGCCGGATCGCCTTCGTCGTCGTCGCCTGCGGGGGCGGGGAGCGTCACTTCGTTCGGTCATGTGGGGGATCTGCTTTTCGGGGTTCTGTTGGTCTTGGATGGAAACGAGGACCTTCGTGGTCGCCAGTTCGTTCCACCCCGGTCTGTCCGTCCGGGAGGGTGGGTTGTTCGATGGTTGCCGGTTCGTGCCGCACGCATCGAGACGGTCATGGTATTCTCCCATTCGAACCGATACAAACCATGGGAATGCAACGGACTGCATGATGCACACCAGCCACATCCGGATCGACCTGGGCGCCATCTCGGGGAATATCCGCGCGATCGGGGAGGCCCTCGCGCCCGGAACCGTGGTCTGCCCGGTCGTAAAAGCCGATGCATACGGCCTGGGGGCCGATCGGGTGGCGGGCGCGATGGTGGAGGCCGGGGCCCGGCGACTGGCGGTCTTCACCCTCCAGCAGGCCGCCGAGCTCGAATCCCGGGTCTCAGGGGCGAAAATCCTGGCCCTGATGCCCGTCGAAGAAATTCCAAATGATCCCGGAATTGCCAGACTTATCGCCTCCGGCCGGCTGGAACTGGTGGTGAGTTCGGTGGCGCAGGCCTCCCGGCTCGGCTCGGTCAGGCTGGGCCGGAGCCTCCCCATCCATGTCGAGGTCGATTGCGGGATGGGCCGTGGGGGGGTCTCGACCCGCGACGCCCCGGCCTTGCTCGAGGCCATTCGATCCCTGCGTTCCCTCGACCTGGTCGGCGTCTTCACGCACTTCACCGGTTCGGACCCCGCCGCCGTCGCGGAGCAGGGGGCGCGTTTCGACCGGATGCTGGGCGGGGTGTCCCACCTGCTCGGTCCCCGCGTGCTCAAGCACGCGGCGAGCAGCGGGCCCTGCTTCACGGATCCCTCGCAGCAACGAGACATGGTCCGCATCGGACTGGGCTGGACGGGCTGGCTTCCCTCGGCCGCGCACCATGAACACGCCCGGGTCGATCCCGGGCTCAGGCCCGCGGTGACCTGGCGCAGCCGGATCGTCCAGGTCCGCGAGCTCGAAGCCGGGTCGACGGTCGGCTATGGATCCCGCTGGACCGCCCCGGGCCCGACCAGGGTCGGGTTGGTACCGGTCGGGTACGCCCACGGATACCCGACGCTCTCGCCGGATTCACCCGAATCGCACATCGTGCTCGTCTCGGTGGGCGGCGGGATGCGGGCCGCCCCGGTGGTGGGTGCGATCAGCATGGACCAGCTGGTCGTCGATCTTGGTGGGCTCGAGGGATTCGACGCCGGTCGGGATCGCGAGGTGATCCTCCTCTCCGACCAGCTCGATTCGGCCGCGGGCCTCCATGCGATCTCGGCCCGCTGCGGCGTCCCCCCGCACATGGTCCTGTCCTCGATGGCGACCGGGATCCCGCGGGTCTACCTGACCGAAGGGATGCCGGCGATCCCTCCGGGGGGCACGATTCACCTGGACGCGACCGGCGATGCCGGTCGGTCCAAGGCGGTCGGTTGAAGCTTCGGGATCCGATGCACACCGGCCGGGGTTGACGGACTAGAATCGGGGCATGACCACCGTTTCCGCCCTCACCTGCGATGCCAGGCCCTCCCTGGGTCTTCCCGGGGAACCGCTGCAGCCCGGTGATCCCCTCACCATCGGCTTCGTCAGCTACCTGAATACCCTGCCGCTGGTGGGTGGACTCGAGCGGGTCGAGGGGCTGCGCCTCGCCCCCACGGTCCCGGCGGACCAGGTCGGTCTTCTTGAATCCGAGAGGGTGGACGTCGCCCTCTGCTCCGTGGTGGACCTCGTGCGTTCGTCCGCCCCGCTCTGCGTCCTTCCCGTGGGCATGCTGGGCTGCGAGGGCCCCACCCTCACCGTGCGCCTGTTCTCGCGGTGCCCACTCGACCGGCTCACCGAGGTCCACTGTGACTGCGACAGCCACACCTCGGTGCGGCTGCTGAGCGTGCTGCTCCGGGAGATGAAGGGCATCGAGCCCCGGATACGGACCTTCGATCCCCGAAGCGAGTTCGACGTCACCCGGGCGGAGGCCTTCCTCCTGATCGGCGACAAGGTCATGAACAACACCCTGCCGCTCGAGTTCCAGGAGCACCAGCTCGACCTCGGGGAGGCGTGGTTCACCCTGACGGGGGAGCCGTTCGTGTTCGCCACGTGGATGTGCCGGCAGGACGGTTCCGAGGAGGCGAAGGACCGGGTGCGTCGGATCGCGACCCTCCTGGACCGGACCCGCCGACGCAACCGCCAACGGATCAACCAGTTCGCCCTCGAGCATTCCGAACGATTCAAGTGGGATTCGCCGGGGACCGCCCGCGGCTACCTCGAGGACCTGCTGAGGTTCGACTTCACGGACGAGGCCCGTCGGGGCATGACCAGGTTCCTGAGGCTCTCCGAGGGCTTCGAAGGCGAGATTCCGGTGTTCGACTGGAACTGATCGATGGGGCGCACGGCACTCCTCAAGACCATGGCCGTCGAGCAGGTGATGGATTCGGTCCAGGCGGAATCCCCCGGTGCGATCCGACCGATCATCCTGTTGGCGATCGAGTTGCTGGAATCGATCGATCCCGGGGCGGACTATCCCTCGGAATTCGTGGTGTGGAGGCTGACCGGAGCCCGGGAGGCGGTGGCCGAGGAGTCGATCCCCGGCCTGCTCCTGCGTCGGGAGCTCGGGGTGCTCATCCAGCGCGCGAGCGCACGCGTGCCGCTCCCCGCGGAGACGGTCGAGGGCGGAGCGCGTGAGCTCCATGCCGCCGCCTCCGGCATCGGGGTCTCGGTCAGGACCCTGCAACGCTGGCGGGACCAGGGCCTCGTGATCGAGCACTTCCGCTTCCCCGACGGTCAGGTCCGTCTCGGGGTCTCCGGGGGGGCGCTGTCGCGGTTCAGGGAGTCCGATCCGCAACGGTTCGCGAGGGCGGCGGGCTTCACTCGAATGGATGCCAGCGAGGAGCGCCGGCTCACCGAGGCCGCGGACGCCCTGGTCGCCGATGGGGCGTCTCCGAACCAGGCTGCCCTCCACGTCGCAGCCTCCAGTCCGCGTGCGCACGAGACGATCCGGCAGCTGATGCGCCGCCGCAGGGGTCAGACGGGACCGATCACCGGCGCAGGCGGACGGGTCACGGACCACGAACGCCAGCTGGTCCTGAACGCCTGGCAGCGGGGGGTCGCCATCGAACGCGTCGCCAGCCGACTCGGTCGGAGTCTCGGGGCGGTCCGGCGGATCGGGGCCGAGGTGCGGGCCGATCGGCTGCGGGCGATCAGTCCCCAGTGGATCCGGTTCCCGGTCTTCGCGGATCCGGAAGCCGAGCGCATCCTGCTGGAGGCTCCGCGCATCCGGGAGCAGCCCGGTCCCGTGGACGCCTCGTCGATTTCCGGGCTCCTCGCCGCGGGCGGCGAGGATGCCGACATCCTCGAGTCCATGCTGATCCCCGCGATGCACCTCCAGCGATGCCTTGCCGCCGGGCGAATCGCTTCACTGGGCCGCTCGCCGGCCGACGCGCGGCTGGACGAGATCGAGACCGAACTCCGGCGCGCGGACCGGCTCCGGATGCGTGCCGGCCGGGCCGTCATCGGGACCGCGCTGGCGCGCCTCCAGCAGGCGGAGGGGGTCGCCGCCACCGAAGCGGCCGAGCCGGAACTCGCGGCGCGGCTGGCGTTCTGCGTCGAGGTCGTGGACCAGGTCCTCGACCGATTCGATCCCCGGGCGCGCGGTGACCTCGAACCGCGCCTCGAGCGACGGGTCGCCCTGGAGACCGACAAGCAGATCGCCCTGCACGAACGAACGGGTGCCCGGTCCCCGGGTTCCCGGCCGGGACCCGGTCGAACGACCGACCTGCTGGTCCGACTCGAGCCGCTGAGGCGATGGCTGGGGCTTCCTCCCTTCCTGGCCGCCCGGCTGGATCGACTTCCCCGATCGCAGCGGGGCCTGCTCGAGGACCGGTTCGGTCTGGGCCGCTCCCGGCCGCAGTCACTTTCGGGGCTCGCCTCGCGGCTCGGGACCACGTCACGCGACGTCCAGCAGCGCCTGCGGGCGTCGATGTCGTCCCTGAGGGCGGCGAAGGTGGATTGAAGTCGGTCGGTTCAGCGCTTGGAGAACTGGAAGCGCCGACGGGCTCCGGCCTGTCCGTACTTCTTGCGCTCGACTTCCCGCGCGTCACGGGTGAGGAATCCGTTGTCGCGGAGGATGGGCTCGAGCGAAGGGTCGTACTTGAACAGTGCACGGCCGAGTCCGAGGATGATGGCGCCGGCCTGACCCATGAAGCCACCGCCGCGAGCATTCACGAAGATGTCGACCGCATCAAGGGTCCCGGTCTTCTCCAGGACGTTCCTGATGTTCTTGAGGTCGCGCTCCTCGGAGAAGTAGTTCTCGAGATCCCGGTCGTTGACCTTGAACGAGCCCGAGCCGGACTTGATCCGGACCCTGGCCACCGCGGTCTTGCGTCGCCCGGTCCCGCGCCACCAGCCGTGGGCGTCCGGTCCGGACGGAGCCGGCGCCGGCGCCGCCTCGACGGCGGCCGCCGAGGGCATCTCGGTGGGGGAGGTGGGTTCCAGGGACTCGTTCGCGGGATCTTCGATCATGGGTTGCTCGATGTTGCTCAGTTGATTTCCAGGGCGACGGGCTGCTGGGCCTGGTGGGGATGCTGGTCACCGACGTAGACGTGCAGCTTCTTGGCCATCTGCCTTCCGAGACGACCCTTGGGGAGCATGCGCGTGATCGCCTTCTCGACGACCCGCTCGGGATGCCGTTCCATCAGGGATTCGTAGGACTCGACCTTCTGCCCCCCCGGGTAGCCGCTGAAGCGCTGCATCGTCTTCTGCTGCGCCTTGCGACCGGTCAGGACCACCTGCTCCGCGTTCGTGATGATCACGCAGTCCCCGGTGTCGACGTGGGGGGTGTATTCAGGACGGTGCTTGCCCATGAGGATGGTCGCCACCTCGGTCGCGATCCGTCCAAGCACCTTCCCCCGGGCGTCGAGGTGGTGCCATGTCTTGTCGAGTTCGCCGGTCTTGGCGAAAGTGGTCTGTCTGGGCATCTGAGGCTTCCTGGAAGGATTCGCCGTCGGAACTTCGTCGACCGAACATACGGCTCGGAGCGAATCGGCAAGGATAGTCTCCGCCCCTGCCGTGTCAAGCTGCAGCCCCCGCCGTACCCCGTCCGAGCTGGTCCCGGTAGGCTGTGGGCATGCCTGCCGCGCCCTCGTCACCTCCTGCCCCGCCGCCCCCTCCACCGGGTCCCCTCGGCGAGCCATCGGCCCCTTCATCCGCCCTTCCGGGCGTGTTCTCGAATCCCCTGACGCACTTTGGCGCCTGGCTCGCGGTCCTGACCATGGTCGCCACCCTCGTGCTCCTCGGCCTGCTGGGCACCCAGGCCCCGCCTGCGGAAGCCCCGGACGCGACCCCCTCCCTCGACGTCCAGTTCGTCCTCTCGGGAAAGGTGATTATCGGAGCCCATGATCTGGGGGTTCCCGCCGAGCTGCTCGTCCCCCAGATCGAGGCCCTGCAGCCGAAACGTCTCGAGGAACGTCTCGCGGTGGTCATCATCGAGAGCCGGGTCGTGGGTCCCGAGGCCGCGGTCCTCGCCCTGGAGCGGCTGCAGGCCGAGGAGGCGGGGGAGTCGCCCGAGCCGACCCTCCTCGACGAGGTCTCGAGGCTGGTCTTCGACCTCGCCTCGAGTCGACGGGCCTCCCCGCCCTCGGGAGAGCGACGCGCCCGCCTCGAGCGGGCGCTGCCGTTCCTCGGTCCGTACCTGATCGCCTCCGCCACCGACGACCGCGTCGAGCTGGATCGGCTCGACGGCATGGCCGTCCGTTCCCTGCTGGTGCTGGTCGGATTCGCCGGGTGGTACGCCGGAGCGTTCCTCTGCGGACTCCTGGCGCTGGTCATCGTGGTGGTGAAGTCGTGCTCCGGACGCCTGCAGCATCTCTTGCGGCCGGAACGTGGCCGGGGAAGCGTCTACCTCGAGACCTTCGGGCTCTGGATGGTGGTGTTCTTCGGACTGTCGGTGGTGCTGGGGCAGCTCGCGATCGTCGGCTCGCTGCTTTCCTTCTTCGGCAGCCTGCTCGTGCTGGTCTGGCCGAGGCTCCGGGGGATCGGATTCCACCTGGTCTGGACCGACCTCGGGCTTCATCGCGCGAATCCCCTGAAGGAACTCCTCCTCGGGGTCGTGGTCTACACCATGGCCATCCCGCTGCTGGTGGTGGGCCTGGTGCTCTCGCTGGCCATCGGGGGGGCGCTGAAGCTGGTCTTCGACTACGAGTCCGCCCCCTCCCATCCGGTCACCGAGATGCTCGGTGGGTCGGCGCTGGAGCTCCTGATGGTGTACCTCGTGGCCTGCGTCGCGGCCCCGGTGGTCGAGGAGATCGCCTTTCGGGGCGTCCTGTACCGGTACCTCCGGGACGTGACCGGGCGGATGGGATTCATCGCCAGCTTTGGTGCCTCGGCCCTCTTCTCGAGCGTGGTCTTCGCCGCGATCCACCCCCAGGGGCTGGTATTCATCCCGGTGCTGTCGGCACTGGCCGTCGCGTTCTGCATCGGGCGCGAGTGGCGAGGGTCGCTGATCTCGCCGATGGTCGCCCATGCCCTGAACAACGCGGTCACCATCACCCTGGGCACGATGCTGCTCGGCTGAACCGGTCCTAGGCGAGTTCGATCGTCCAGTACGCCTCGTCGATGAAGGCCTTCCACGACTGGTAGCGGCGCGAACCCACCCGGAGCCTGATCGCCGGGTTCAAGCGGGGCTTGACCGGCCGACGGATCAGCTTCATGCGCGCCTGCTTCGGGGTCCGCCCACCCTTCCGGGCGTTGCAGCGAACGCATGCGCAGACCAGGTTGTCCCATGCATCCTCGCCACCCTGGACCCGGGGGATGACGTGATCGAGCGACAGTTCCTTGGTCGAGAACCTGCCCCCGCAGTACTGGCACGAATTCTCGTCCCGGGCGTAGATGTTCCGCCGGTTCAAGCGGATGTCCTGGCTCGGCCTGCGGTCGTAGGAGAAGAGTCGGATGATCTTCGGCACCGCGAGGGTCATGCTCGGGGTCCTGACCCACTCGTGCTGTTCGGACTCGAATTCCCGCTGGAGCTCGGCGATGTCCGTCCAGGAGCTGAAGTCGTAGTTCCTGAAGTTCCCCTCCTCGAGGGAGATCACCTCGGCAACGCTCTTGGCGAGCAGGGTGAACGCCCGCCGGGCGTCGACGATCCTGATCGCGGAATAGACCCGGTTCAGGACCAGGACCCGTGCGTCCAACGGGCTCGCACCTGAAGGGTTGGTCTCGATCGAGCTCATTCGGATCCTCCGTGAACCACAGTGTCGATCATCATCCGCTCGAAGTCTAGGATTCCCCCGAAGCGTTGGCAATTCAGTGCCATCGGATGAAGTTCGTGCAAGGTTCCCGGCCCCTGCGGCCTCTCTGGAGGTTCGGTCAGGCCCGCAGCCACTCGAGCTGCGCCTCGAGATTGCCGGGTCGGAGCACCACCGGCCTGTCCTCCGGCCAGTGCCTGCGGACCGCCTCCCGGAGCATCGCCTTGTCGAGCACTCCCTCCCCGAAGTCGACCGGGACCAGGTTCTCGTGCACCGGGTCCACCGCCAGGTCCTCGAGGAACAGGAAGCTCGCCGCCTGTGAAAGGGTCGAGAAGCTCCGCTCCAGGTGATCCTCGAGGGTGTCCAGCATCGACGGCACCAGGAGGCTTGCCGGGGCGAGCGCGACCTCGAGCGCACCTCCCTGGTTCGCGCGGACCAGGTTGATCGTTCCCTGCACGTCGCTCAGCACGTGCCGGGCGTGCGGGACGAGACACAGGCTGCGGCCGGTCGCCTCGAACTGGGGCAGCACCTCGCGGAGCATCCCCTCCAGGGCCTCGGCCCCCGGGCTCATCCAGTTGTGCGGGTGCGCCGCGAAGAGGTCCTCGTCCCCGGCCAGGGTCCCGCTCCAGCAGGCCACCCGTTCTCCGGGGAGATCGAGGTCCACCAGCCAGTGCCCCGACAGTGGATTGCCGCCCACGAAGCTGAAGAGCACCTTCGAGGGATCCTCCGTGGAGAGGGCGATCGACTCGCACGCGGGGGGGTCGACCCCCGCGATGCCCGCCACGGTCCGTGCCTCGTGCAGGACGTAGAGGTCCATGGTCATCGCACCCCGGGCTCGATGCCGGCTTGGTGACTCATTCGTCGCCGGTGGGGGGGGCGGCCTCCGCGGAATCCTGGCCGGCCTTGCTCGCCGCGACCCGATCCGCGTGCCCGGCCTCCCAGGCCTCGACGTGCTGGAGTCCCCGGCGCTGGTCGCGAAGTCGCCTGGACTTGCCGATCCGGTCGCGCAGGTAGTACAGCTTGGCCCGTCGGGCGTCGCCTCGGCGGACGACCTCGATCTTCGCCAGGCGCGGGGAGTGAAGGGGGAAGATGCGCTCCACGCCCTCGTTCGCGACGATGCGCCGGACGGTGATGGTCTCGTTGATGCCGCTGTGGTTCCTGGCGATGTACACGCCCTGGAACACCTGGATGCGTTCCTTGGTGCCCTCGATGATCCGGTAGTGCACGTCGATGGTGTCACCGACGCTCATCATCGGGAGTTCGTGGTCCTTCTTGAGCTGGTCGGCGACGACCGAGTTCAGAATTGCCTGGCGATCCTTGAGCTGGCTCATTGGTGTTCTCGTCCCGGCCCGGTGGGGCCTGTTGTGCCCGGGATCTCGCTGGAGCGAATCGCGGGTCTGGTGACTTGAGTCCTCGACGGAGTGCCGGGCTCAGGGGTCACGGTGGGTCAGGTCGGGACGCATCCGGCGCGTCCGTTCCCTTCGCTGCTGGAGGCGCCACTCGTCGATGGCGGCGTGGTCGCCGCCCAGGAGCACCTCCGGAACCTCCCGTCCCCGCCACGAGCGGGGTCGGGTGTAGTGCGGGCAGTCCAGGAGCGGGCTGCCCGACTGGTCGGTGACCGAGAACGAATCCTCGGCCGCCGAGAGCTCGTGGCCCAGGACCGACGGCTGCAGCCGTGCGATCGCGTCCACGAGGAGCATCGCCGGGAGTTCGCCGCCCGAGACGACGAAGTCCCCGATGCTCAGTCGGAGGGGCGAGAGTGCCTCGATGGCACGCTCGTCGATCCCCTCGTAGTGCCCGGCGATCAGGAGCAGTCGCTCCATCCTCGCCAGGGTCCCGACGCGTTCCTGCTGCAGGGGCTCGCCCTGTGGGGTCAGCAGGATCCTGGTCGGGATCCGGTCGTCCATCGCCTCGACTGCCTCGACGCAGTCGACGAGCGGCTGGCACATCAGGACCATTCCGGGTCCTCCACCGAACGGCCGATCATCGACCTTCCGGTGCTTGTTGTCGGCCCACCGACGGATGTCGTGGACCTGGTAGTCCGTGGCCCCGAATTCCCGGGCCCGGCCGGGGATGCTCGTCGACAGGATCGGCTCGAACATCTCCGGAAAGATCGTCAGGATGTCGATCCTCATCGGACGCTCCGGCGGCGTCCTCTGCGTGGATCGGTCCTTGTCGGAGCCGAGTCTCTGACGGGGCTCGCTCATCACGTGGCCTCGCTTCCCGCGAACCTCGACCCCGGAGACCTACGCTTCGGCGTTCGGCGATGCCGGGGTGTAGGGAGTCCCCGCCTTGGCATCGATGTTGGCCTTGCGCATGAGATCGCGGACCGTGTCGCTCGGCTGGGCACCGACGCTCAGCCAGTGGCGGATCCGATCCTCCTTGAGCTCGAATTCGGGCTTGCCCGGTCCCATGGTCCCGACGGGGTCGTACCAGCCGAGGTTCTCGATGACCCGACCATTCCGTGGGGAACGCTTGTCCATCGCTCCGATCCGATAGAACGGACGGTGGGCTCGGCCCATTCGCTGCATGCGCAAGACGACCATTGTTCAACTCCTTGCAGGCACCTGCCTCGGGAGGTCCGCCCGTGACGACCACGGGAGGCGACCTGCCGTTCGGACGTGGAAGCGTGTCGCTCGTGCGTCCGACTTCGGCGGGTGGGTGCGAATCGGGGATTCTAGCGAATTCCGGCGAGGGTTCAAATGGGGGGGGAACCGGTCGGAAGGGCCCCGAAGAGGGCCAGGAACGCGGTGCACCCCGCCTCGGCGGCCCTGAACGCCCAGGAAGCGATGTCCAGGAGGAAGAACAGGGCCAGGAGGGCGAAGAAGGAGTACTGCTGGACGGTGGGGTTCTGGAACCACACGTAGCAGCGGTAGGAGGCGCCCATCAGCATCTGGGACCCGTCCAGCGGGGGGATCGGCATCAGGTTCAATCCGAGGAGGACGAGGTTCAGCATCCCCCCCATGTACAGGAAGTTGATCACCCGACCGGAGACCGGCGTGTCCGAGGGTGCCAGGTGCAGGTAGCCCACGAGGATGAGCAGGCTCACCACGGCGATCAACAGGTTCATCAGCGGGCCGGCTGCCGCCACCGCGATCCGACCCCGCCGGCCCCACCGGTAGCGCGAGGGATCCGTCGGCATGAGGCCCCACGCGATCCCCACCAGTGCGAAGACGATCAGGGACGCCCCGCCCATGTGGACCATCGGGTTCATGGTCATGTGACCGGTCTCCCGCGGGGTCCGGTCCCCCTGCCAGATCGCCGCCCAGCCGTGGGCCAGTTCGTGCAGGCAGATCGAGAAGATCACCCAGAAGACCCACCCGAGCACTGCGGCCAGGCCTCCACTGTCGTAGACCGCATGCATCCACCACTGCATCAGTCACTGCTCCTTCCGCGTCGCCGCGTCATCCCTGCTCGTGGACCACCCTGCCCCCCACGATGGTCATCAGCACCTCGGGGGTCTCCCCACCGGACCAGTCCACCCCGGTGGGATCTCGGTCCAGGAGCACCAGATCCGCCGGTGCCCCGGGCTCGAGGGTACCACCATCCAGGCCCAGGCAGTTCCGGGCTCCGGTGGTGTACGCGGCGAGGGCGTCCCGGACCCCGATCACCTCGCGAGGTCCCACGCCACAGGGGGTCACCGCGGCCCGGATTCCCTCGAACGGGTCGCAGTCCACGATCGGCCAGTCCGATCCGAAGGCGAGCCGGGCCCCGGCGCGCCTCAGTGAATCGATCGGGAAGAAGTTCCGAAGGCGATCCGCACCCAGCCGGCTCTCGGCGATTCCCGCGTCGAGGGTCCGGTGGAGTGGCTGCATGCTCGCGAACCGACCGGCCATCCTCGGGAGTTCGGCCGGGTCGACGGTCTGCACGTGTTCGAAGCGGACTCGAGCCCTGGCCTCCTCCGGGAGCCGGTCGGCCGCGTCGAGGGCCAGGCGGAGCGCTCGGTCTCCGATGACGTGCATCGACGGGGACAGCCCGGTCGCCTCGACCAGCTTCAGCCACTCCCCGAGGACACCCTGCTCGGCGAGTTCGACCAGCATTCCCGTGGAACCCCCCGGATCGTCGGGGTACGGGGCGAGCATCGCGGCTGATCGAGATCCGAGGGTCCCGTCCACGAAGGCCTTGTACCCGATCACCCGGAGTCGCTCGTCTCCAGGAAACGACTCCGCCAGGCCGAGGTCCAGGGGCCAGTCGCGATCGAGGAGCGTCACCATCACCCGCACCCCGAGTTCGTCCCGGATCGGGGCGAGGGCCTCGGTCAGATCCTTGCCGTACTCCATCGAGCCGACCGCGACGATCCCCTTGCTGGCGAAGTGGCGGTCCGCGAGTCGCATCGCCTCCCGGCGCTGCTCGAGGTCCGACTCCGGCACCACCGGGTTCACGAGGTGCCAGGCGGCGGCCTCCACCATCAAGCCCGTCGGCCGCCCATCCCCCGATCGTTCGATCCTTCCCCCGGGCGGGTCCCCGCCGAGCTCGAGCCGTTCCAGGACCGCCTCGTTGACCACGCAGGCGTGGAAATCCACCCGGTAGGCCACCACTGGTCGATCCCCGGCCGCCCGCAACCACTCCCGATCCGGCACCCCGTCGCTGGGAAACCGCTCCTCGTTCCAGCCCAGCGCACGGAGCCAACGGCCCGCCGGGAGTCGCTCGTGTTCTGCGGCGATCGCCGCCTCGAACTCGTCGCGGGAGCGGACTTCCGAGAGGTCCAGCTGGGACATGCCCTCCCCGCCGAGGCCCATGTGCAGGTGAGCGTCCACGAATCCTGGAAGCAGCCACCCACCGGCTCCATCCACCACCCCCCCTGAATCCAGTGGGCCGTCGTGGAGCCTGCCAAGTCGGATCCCGATCTCCTCGGTACCGGGCCGGTCGACAAGTCGTACATTCCTGAGCCCATGGACGGTTCGGTGGTTGGGTGATCGGTTCATCGGACGCTATCCTAGGGTTCATCCCTAACGTGAGGAATCGATCATGCGTCCAGTTCTCGTCTGCCTGTCCCTGGTGGGTCTCGTCTCGGTCGCCTGCGGCAAGCGGGAGGACCCTGCGGCTGGTCTGAACACCCCGGCAGCCCCCAGTCGAGCCGCCGCGCCCACCCCGCTTCCCGGTGCCCCGGCCTCGCCCGCGGGAGCAACCGCCGGCCCCGCCGTGGATCCGAGCACGTGGGTCGTCTCGACCAAGGATGATCCGGCCGGGGTCGCCCGCTGTGGCGGATTGACCTTCCAGAAGCCCGCCCTCTGGCCCTGGGTCGTCCCGTCGATGCGCTTCCGGACCCTGCAGTACTCGGTGCCCGGAACCGATGGCTCCTCGCCCGCGGAACTGGTCTTCAGCGTCTTCATCGGCGGTGACGGCGGGGGGATCGAGATGAACATCCAACGATGGGTCCAGCAGTTCCGTCCCACCGACGGGGTCCCTCCCCGCACCGAGCAGTCCACCAGGATCGTCGACGGGATGAAGGTCAACCTGATCGAGTCCGAGGGCAGCTACGCCGGGATGGGGGCGGCCGCCCCGAAGCCGGACTACGCCCAGCTCGGCGCGATCATCGAGGCACCCGGCCGGACCGTCTACGTCAAGTTGCTCGGTCCTGACAAGACGGTTCTCGAGAACGTCGACGCCTTCAACGCCCTGATCGATTCGATTCAAGACGACGCCGCCACCCCGGGATCCTGACTCCCCTGCACGGGAACGAGAACGCCTCGCGCCGTGGAGGCGCGAGGCGTGGCTCGTCGTGGTCGATCGGATCCCGAATCAGAGGGCGGCCTTGAACCGAGCGCTCACCGCGTTCCAGTCCACGACGTCCCAGAACGCCTCGATGTAGTCGGGACGGCGGTTCTGGTAGTGCAGGTAGTAGGCATGCTCCCAGACATCGAGCCCGAGGATGGGCGTACCGGGGCACTCCGCCACCCCGACCATCAGGGGATTATCCTGGTTCGGGGTCGAGCAGACGCTGAGTGATCCGTCGGACTCCACGCACAGCCACGCCCAGCCGCTCCCGAACCGGGTGGCCGCCGCGGCGGCGAACTGCTTCTTGAATCCGTCCATCGACTCGAAGCTCCCGTCGATGGCCGCGGCGAGTTCGCCACTGGGGGCGCCGCCACTGCCCGGCGAGGCCAGGCTCGTCCAGAACATGGAGTGGTTGAAGTGCCCTCCGCCGTTGTTCCTGACCGCGCCCTTGATCTCGGCCGGCAGGTGGTTGATGCCGGCGCAGAGCTCCTCGATGGACTTGCCCTCGAAGTCGGTGCCGGCCACCGCGTCGTTGAGCTTCGCGACGTAGGCGGCATGGTGCTTGGAATGGTGGATGTTCATGGTTCGTGCGTCGAACGCCGGTTCCAGGGCGTCCTCCGCGTACGGCAGATCGGGAAGTGAGAAGGCCATCGTTTCGTGCTCCTTGTACGAGGGGGGGCGTCCAGTCTAGCGGCCCTCGGCGTGTCGCGGGGGGAGGGCACCGGGTAGGATTGCCGCATGGACCGTTCCCCCCACCAGCCGGCGAGGATCCTCGATGCGAATGCCAACCGCGCCCGGGAGGCGTTCCGGGTCATGGAGGATGCCGCCCGCTTCCTCCTCGACGACCGGAGCCTCACCGAGCGGTTGAAGGCGCTGCGCCACGAGGTCGCGGGGGTGGTCGGCACGCTTCCGACGGAGATCCTGGACGCCCAGCGTTCCGTGCGCTCCGACGCCGGGCGTGACCTCAGCACCCCCACGGAACTGGTCCGGGAGGATGCGGAGGCGGTGGTCCGGGCCGCCGCGGCCCGGGGCTCGGAGGCCCTCCGCTCCCTCGAGGAATGGAGCAAGACCCTCAGGCCGGAGACCGCGCTCCGCTTCGAGCAGCTTCGCTACCGCGCCTACGAGACCGCCTCGGCGCTGGTGTCCCGGTTGCGCCGCCCCTCCCCCCAGTGGCGGGTCTGCCTCCTGTTGTCCGAGTCCGCCTGCCGGCGACCCTGGCAACAGGTGCTCGACGCGGCGATCGAAGGGGGGGTGGACTGCATCCAGGTCCGGGAGAAGGCACTGCCCGACGGGCCACTGCTCGACCGGGTGCGGGTCGTCCTCGATCGGGCACGTCCCCGGGGCGTCTCGGTGGTGGTCAACGATCGCGTCGATCTCGCGCTGGCCGCCGGGGCGGACGGGGTCCACCTCGGGCAGGGGGACCTTCCCTGCGACGAGGCCAGGGATCTTGCCGGGGAACGGCTCCTGATCGGGGTCAGCACCCACGACGAGCAGGAACTGTCCGCCGCGATCGGTGCCGGGTGCGACCTGGTCGGCGTGGGATCGATCTTCCCGAGCACCACCAAGCCCGGGCTCGAGTCCGCCGGACTCCGGCTGGTCGAGGGGCTGCTGGCCGACCATCCCGGGTTGCCGCACCTCGCCATCGGCGGGATCGGGGCCCCCGAGGCACGACGACTCTCGGAGCTCGGCTGCAAGGGGGTCGCGGTGAGTGCGGCGATCTGCGGTGCCGAGGATCCCCTGGCCGCGAGTCGCGAGATCGTGGCGGCCATGGACGTCCGCGAGCCCTCCACGGGGCCCGGTTCGTGACCTCCGTCCGCGACTTCAGGCTCGAATTTCTGGGTACCGGGACGTCCGCAGGCGTGCCCTGCATCGGATGCGACTGCCCGGTCTGCCGCTCGGACGATCCGCGGGATCGGCGACTCCGATGCGGGGCCGCGCTCCGGTTCATCGATTCCACCGGCGATCCACGGACGATCCTGATCGACATCCCGCCCGATCACCGCCAGCAGGCCCTGCGCCACGGGCTCGACCGCTGCGACTCCATCCTCGTCACCCACGCCCACGTCGACCACATCTTCGGCCTGGACGAGGTCCGGCGGTACAACACCCTCATGCGCCAGCCGATCGGGATCCATGCGGAACCGCAGGTCCTCGAGGCGCTGCATCGCATCTACCCCCACATCTACGCGAAGCATCGGAACGTGAACGTCTCCTACGTGGCCGATCTCTTCGACGTCGAGCTCCGACCGGGGCACCCGATCCTGCTCCACGGACTGAGGATCGAGCCGTTCAGGCTCCTCCACGGTCGTCTCCCGATTCTGGGCTTCCGGATCGAGGCGGCCGATCCCGACGGCCTGCCGCTTCCCGAGCAGCCCGCTCCCCTGCCCGCCGCGTGGTGCACCGACGTGTCCGCGGTCCCCCCGGAGAGCTGGCCCGCCCTCCGGGGGCTCTCGACCCTGGTGCTCGACCTGCTCCGCGAGCGTTCGCATCCCACCCACCTCGACCTCGATGGTGCCGTCGAGCTGGCCGGGCGGGTGGGCGCGAAGCGCACTCGATTCGTCCACATGAGCCACGAGCTGGGCCACGCCGAGCTCGCCTCCCGACTGCCCGATTCGATGGCGCCGGCCTGGGATGGGCTGGTCATCTCCTGACCGGTCCCACCCCGACGCGCTCCTCGTGGAACGGCTACACTGGACGACATGGCACAGATCCGCGAAATCAAGAAGCGCATGGTCGCCGTCTCCACCATCGAACGCATCACCAAGACGATGCAGATGATCGCGACCGCGAAGTTCACGTCCGCCTTGCAGAGGGCGCGAGCCACCCGCCCCTACACCGATTCGATCCGGGGACTGGTTTCGCGGCTCGCCGCGGACTGCGGTGGGGAGCTGGAGGACGTGCTCATCCGGGGCGTCGACGGCGCGGAGAACCGCGAACTCATCCTCGTCATCTCGTCGGATCGCGGGCTGTGCGGGGCCTACAACAGCCATCTCCTTCGGACCGCCTCCACCTACCTGTCCTCACTGGACGCGGAAGGCAGGAGCTTCGAGCTGCAGACCTCCGGCAAGAAGGCGAATTCCTTCTTCAACTTCGCGGGCATCGAGGTCTCGAAGCGCCACCAGTTCGGTGACAAGCCGGTCTTCGAGCAGGTCGCGGAGGTCGCGAACGAGATGATCCGTCGCTTCTCCGACGGCGAGTTCAGTTCGGTGAAGGTCGTCTACATGCGCTTCGAGTCGAACTCCCGCCAGGTTCCGGAGGTCATGCAGCTGCTTCCCATGCGCTTCGACGAATCCGACGCGACCAACGACGACCCCGGTTCGGAGTCGGCGGCGTCCTCCGACGAAGTGGTCTACGAATTCAGTCCCTCCGTCGAGGAGATCCTCTCCGAACTGCTGCCCCGCGCCGTGAAGACCTCGCTCTTCCAGGCGGTGAACGACGCGGTGGTGAGCGAGCAGGTGATGCGGATGATCGCGATGAAGGCGGCCTCCGACAACGCGAAGGGACTCGGACGCACCCTCAAGCGCGACTTCAACCGCGCCCGGCAGGGGAAGATCACGACCGAGCTCACGGAGATCGTCTCCGGGGCCGCGGCCCTCGAGTAGTCGCGCTAGCGCCTGCCCGCCTGGTTCTCGATGGCTTCGGTGGGGGGGCCGGACGCCACCCCGTGGCCGTCCGCGACCCAGGCCTCGATCCCCCCCCTCAGGGTGTAGACCTCGGAGTAGCCGAGCTCCATGAGCCGCTTGCTCGCACTCACCCCGATCACGTCGTCCCAGTCGGTGTCGTAGACGATGATGGTCGCCGCGTTGATCAGCCGGCTCTTGGCGTCCTGCTCGATCCGGGGGAAGGGCATGCTGATCGCTCCCGGGATGTGTGCCTTCTCGTACTCGGCGAGCGTCCTTGGGTCGAGCCAGACGTTCACCCTCGTACCCCGGGAGCCGAAGGCACCCGTCCTGACCTCGAGGAGCTCGATCGCCCGGGTGCTGTTGACGAACTTGAGGTCCTTGTCGCTGGTGCTGTTCTTGCAGCCGGTGAGGGCACTTCCCACCAGCAGGAGCGGCAGCAGCCATCCGGTCCTCGGAACACGTCTTGGGGTGGTGGTGGCTCGGCGATGGATCATGGACGCTCCTGCTGGTTGGTGGCTTTTGCACAGGATACACGGATGAAGACCGCCCGCGCCCCCTGGATGGGATATCGTGCCTGCGGTCCGGATCCCCGCAGACAGGAGCACGCCATGCGTTCCCTTCCCAGCATCCTGTTCCCGATGGTCCTGGCGACCCTCCCCGGCACGGCCGGTCCGGCCCCCGGGGATCCGCCCGGTACCCTCCCGTCCTCGGGCGACGACCTCGTCGAAGTGCGCGTGCTCTGCGACACCACCAACCTCCTTCCGGGCCAGTCCTTCACCATCGGCATCGAGTACTCGATCGAGCCCGGCTGGCACATCTACTGGCGGAATCCGGGCGCCAACGGTCTCCCCCCCGAGATCGGAATCACCGCTCCCGAGGGCTTCGAGGTGGGTGACGTCCTCTACCCCCGCCCCCGGGTGTTCGGAGCGGGCGAGGATGCGAGCTACGGCTACGACGGGGAAGTGGTGCTGCTGGTCCCGATCCGGGCCGCGAACGACCTCGCACCCGGGCCGGTCGACCTGGAGTTCGCCCTGGAGTGGCTGGTCTGCAAGCGGGTCTGCCTCGTCGGGGCCGCGACGCGCACCCTGCGACTCGATCGAACCCTGCCGGGACGGGAGTCCACCACGAACCCCGCGGAGGCGCGCCTCATCCGCAGCTGGGCCCAGCGGGTCCCGAGGTTGATCGGATCCCCCCAGCCGCGCGGTTTCTTCGCACGCCTCGACGATCGGCAGCACCTCCTGATCCGCGGGATCGCCGGCGCCTCGAAGGACGCGATCTACCTGCCGGGAGGCACTCCCGGGGTCGCCCCGGTCCAGCCGGGCCCCGTACGCGGGTCGGTCACGAACGGACGATTCACCTTCGACATCCCACTGTCCGTGGAGCCCGAAAACGCACTCGGGCAGCCCCTGCGGGCCAACGGACTGGTCCTGCTCGGGACCTACGAACGGCCGAGAGCCTACGAGATCGACCTTCCCGTCGTCCCCGGGACCACATCGCAGCCGCCCGCCCCCCCGGAAGGTTGAATACCTCCGGGCGACCTGCCATCCTACGAATCCTTTCAAACACAGATCTGGAGACCTCACAATGATCATGAAGACCCTCGTTTCCGCCGCGCTCGTCGTGTCCTGCCTCGGTTGGACCGCCGCGAATTCGGCCCCGATCCAGAAGGCCGACGATGCACCCGCCAAGGCCGAGATCGGCAAGGCCGCACCGCAGTTCACCCTGATGGACACCAACGGCAAGGCCGTCAGCCTCTCGGACTTCAAGGGGAAGACCGTGGTGCTCGAATGGTTCTGCCCGAGCTGTCCCTTCAGCGGCCGAAGCAGCGGTCGCTCGATCCACTCCACCGGACGGGTCAAGGCGTTGCTCAAGAACATGAAGGAAGTCGACCCGGATGCGGTCTACCTGCTGATCGATTCCTCCACCAAGAAGATGCGGGTCTCCCCCGAGGAGCTCAGCAAGATGGACGCGGAAGCCGCCAAGAAGCTCGGGATCACCACCCCGATCCTGATCGACGGCGACACCTCGGTGGCCAAGGCCTACGGGGCGAAGACCACCCCGCACATGTTCGTCATCGACGGCAACGGCATCCTTCGCTACCACGGGGCATTCGACGGGCGGTCGGAGGACAGCCCCAACTACACCCTGGATGCGGTGAAGTCGATCAAGGCCGGCGGCGACGTCTCGCCGACCTACGTCCGGCAGTGGGGATGCGGGGTCAAGACCAGCTGAGTCCACGCGGAACGGACGCCCCATCCACGAACGACGCGGGCCCGGTGAGCATGCTCACCGGGCCCGCCTTTCTTCGATGGATCGCGCCGGCCGCTAGGTCAGGCTGACGGGCATGACCACGTAGGTGAACTCGTTGCCGAGCTTCATCACCCCGGGCTTGTTGGGGGCCTTGAGTTCGATCACGATCTCCTTCTCGTCGATCACCCGGAGTGCCTCGGTGAGGTAGGCGGGGTTGAACCCGATCTCGATCGGGTCGCCCTCGTAGCTCTTGAGCTCGACCTGGATCTCCGCCTCACCCATCTCCGGGGCCCGGCTGGACAGCATGAGGCCGTCCGACGAGAAGTCCATCCTGACCCCCTTGCTCTCCTCGTTCGTCAGGAGCGCGGCCCGACGCACGGCGCTGCTGAGTTCGGTGGACTCGAACCGCACCCGCTTGTCCTGGTCCTTCGGGATGACGTCCTCGAACGGCGGGAACTGCCCCTCCACGAGGTTGGTCGACAGGACCGCCGCATCCGCCCCCTCGCCGACCTTGAAGATCGCGTAGGAATCCTCCTGGGCGATCTGGACGGTCACATCGGGGTCGTCGACGAGCTTGTTGAGGATCTGCAGGGGCTTGGAGGGGAGGATGAAGGTCTGCTCCTCGACGCCTCCCTTGACCCCTCCCTGCGCCACTGCGAGTCGACGTCCGTCGGTCGCCACGAACCGCAGGTTCTTTCCCCGCTTCTCCACCAGGATGCCACTGATCGCGAACCGGCTGTTCTCCACCGCGGTGGCGAAGAGGGTCCTCCCGATCAGCCTTCGGAGCGTCCCGCCGGTGCATTCGAAGATTTCCCCGCTCTCGGCGAACTCGCGGACCCCGGGGAATTCCTGAGGGTCGAACCCGAAGATCTTGAAGTGGGCGTCCTCGCTGCGAACGTGGAGCACCGACTTGTCTCGCTCGAGCGCGATCGTGGAATCCTCGCAGGCCCGGGTGATCTGGTTGAGCTTGTCCGCGGGCACCAGGGCCTTGCCGGCTTCCTTCACCTCCACCTGAGGCACTCCGATCGAGATGCCCACCTCCGCGTTGGTGGAGGCCACGGTCAGGAGCCCGTCCTCGGCAGTCAGAGCGAGGCACCCCAGCACCGGCGCGGTGGTTCGGCTTGGTACGACGCTCCCCGCGAGGGAGAGTGCTTCGACTAGGGCGGCTCGGTCACAGACGACGTTCATGCGTTGGCTCCTTCGACTGAATTTACCCAGTCTATCCCGTCCGATCCGGAATCTGAGTCTATCCACGGATAGGATACCGCAGATGATCTACAGATTGCTGGCCAAGTTCAACGACGATTTCGGCCTGCTGGTCTTCGTCGTCTACCTCGGGCTCTTCCTCCTGGCCTTCGTCTCCGTGTTCATCTTCCCCCCGCTGGCCCTGGTCATCGTGATCACCGGGCTGCTCGGGTTCGTGGGGGTCTGGGGCGTGGTGATGCTGATGCGGGGCCTGGAGCGCTCGATGGCCCGCCGGGCCATCCAGCAGGGGGGCTGCCCCTGCTGCCAGGGGGCGCTGCTGGCCACCGACGTCGTCGATCCGGACGGTGGGTTCTACCAGCAGTGCGAAGGGTGCAGCCAGGCCTTCGAGCAATCCGGCCGGCGGGCCCAGGACGAGGACCTCTACGAGGAGGACGAGACCGGCGTTTCGGCGCTATAGTCCGCTGATCATGACTGACGACAAATCGCTCGTAGTACTGGCCACCTTCCCCGACGAAGCACTCGCGCAGATGCTCGTGGACGCACTTGCGGACGAGGACATCGAAGCCGTCGTCGAAGGCGGGGTGACCTCCGGCTTTCGCGCCGAGGCCCCGGGAATGGTCAACGTCCTCATCGACGAACGCGACTCCGACAACGCCCGCTCGGTCTTCGAGGACTGGGAGCATCAGGGGGAGGCGATCGACTGGGACTCGGTCGACCTCGGTACGTTCGAGGACGGTGTCATGCCCGACGACGAGTAGCCGACGGCCTCACTCGGTGCTGGTGAACGGTTCGAGGAGCTCCCTGACCTCGCTGGCGAGGGTCTCCCCGAGAAGCTCGATGCGCAGGTGGTCGGGTGGCTCCGCGACGACCACCAGCGGCTTGCCAAGCGCCGCGATGGTCACTCCCTGGGCCGGATTCTCCCCCGACTTGAGGACCATCGACAGCACGTCGTGCAGGGTGTGGAGGTCGCCGGGCCCGCACATCAGCGGGTCGTGGGTGTTGAGCTCGATGGTGGCGGTCGACTCGATCTCCTGCCACTCCTCGTGCTCGACGAGATCGAAGGTGATGGCGTCGAACACGTGACGCCACCGCCCGACCGGGAAGAGGAACAACGGGGCGAGGTGGAGCTTGTGGAGGACGGACTCCATGGCATCCGCTGCGCGATCTCTGCTCACGCTCAGGTTGATCGAGTCCGCCTCCGGGGTCGTGCCGATCAGGTCGAATATCACCAGGTCCTCGGAGTCGGCGAAGCCGGGTCGCAGCTCCTCCTCGGTGGACTGCTCCAGCTTCACGATGTTCAGTGGAGTGAGGTTTCTCCAGGCCTCTTCGAATGCGACGAAGTCCACGCTGTGCTCTCCTAGTCTCGTCTCGGGGACCGTACCGTTGTTGGACCTCCAATGTACCACTGGAGACTGGATCGTGAAGGGAGATCTTCCCGCTGCGGGGGCCCCCTGAGTCATGCTAGGATGCGGCCAGTCGAGGTATCGATGCGAACCATCCTATTCGTCTGCACCGGAAACACCTGCCGCAGCCCCCTGGCGGAGGGTATCGCTCGGGATCTCGTCGATTCCGGCCGGGTCGAGGGGCTCGAGTCGTCGCAGGTGCTGTTCGCCTCGGCCGGGATCTCGGCCGCCGAGGGCATGCCGCCGAGCGCCGAGACCGTGGACGCCCTGCGGGAGCGAGGGATCGAGATCGGGTCCCGGAGCATCCAGCTCACCGGGGACATGGTTCGGGAGGCGGACCTGGTCCTCGTCATGACCTCCGGCCACCTCGAGTCGATCAGGCGACACTTCGACCTCGCGCAGGACGAACTCGACAAGGTCCGGTTGGTCGATCCCGCGGGGGACGTCAACGACCCGATCGGCATGGGATCCGATGTCTACCGCCAAACCGCCGACGTGCTGGAGCGAGCGATCCCGGGGCGCCTGAGGGAGCTGCTGGCATGAAGCTCTCCATCGCCAGCGACCATCGGGGGCTCGAGCTCCTTGAGGTGATCAAGCGACAGCTGCTCGAGGGCGGACATGACGTGCGGCTCCGGGGGCCGCAGCAGGAGGAATCCTGCGACTACCCGGACCTTGCCGCGATGGTGTGCGCGGACATGCAGTCGGCGGAGGCGGAGCGCGGGATCCTGATCTGCGGGACCGGCATCGGGATGTGCATCACTGCCAACAAGTTCAAGGGGGTCCGGGCCGCCCTCGCGCTCGACGAGCTCAGCGCCCAGTTGAGCCGCTCCCACAACGACGCCAACGTCCTGTGCCTGTCCGGGGACCTCGTGGGCCATGCGCTCGCCCGCCGGATCCTCGACACCTGGATGTCCACCGGGTTCGACGGCGGTCGCCATGCGAGGCGGGTGGACAAGATCTCCCAGCTTGAGTCCCGGCCCGGGGTGACGAAGCCCTAGCCCGCGTGGTCCTCAGCCATCCAGGAAACCCTCCGCCAGCTCGAACAGCGTTCGAACCCCCCATCCGGTCGGGCCCGCCTCCTGCAGCTCGTTCCCGGAATCGACCGTCGAGGTGCCCGCGATGTCCAGGTGGGCCCAGGGAACGCCGTCCTCGACGAAGTGCGAGAGGAACGCCGCCCCCTGGATGGGGTGGGCGGCTCGCTTGGGGTTGCTGTTGAGCAGGTCGGCGTGGTTCGAACGCATGAAGTCCCGGTGGGCCTGCCAGAGGGGAAGCCTCCAGATCCGCTCTCCGGAGCGATCGGCTGCCTCCTCGAGCCGCCGGCGGAGCCCACGGTCCTCGCACCAGTACCCCGCGCAGAACGGGCCCAATGCCACCACCACCCCGCCGGTCAGGGTCGCGACGTCGACGATCGCGGTCGGCTTGAGCTTGTCGCAGGCGTAGGCCAGGGCGTCCGCCAGAACCAGCCGGCCCTCGGCATCGGTATTCGTCACCTCGACGGTGATCCCGTTGTACATCTCGATGATGTCGTCGGGACGGTACGCGGAGGAGGAGACCATGTTCTCCGCGGCCGGCAGCAGGGCGGTGACCCGCACCGGGAGCCGGGCCTCCGCGATCGACTTCATCGCGCCCAGCACCGCCATTCCCCCGTTCTTGTCGTACTTCATCCCCTTCATGCCCGAGCCGGACTTCATCGTGTATCCGCCGGTATCGAACGTGATGGTCTTGCCGACCATCACCAGGCGCTCCTTCGACCTGGGCTTCGCCGGCTTCCAGTCGAGCATGATCATGCACGGCTTGTTCGCCGAACCCTTCCCGACGTTCTCCAGTCCGCCCATGCCCAGCTGTCGTGCCTTCTGGTAGGTGATGACCGAGCAGTGCAGCTCCTCCCGGTTCCTCGCGAGCGTTCGTGCGGTCGACGCGACGTGGGCGGGCGTGCAGACATTGGGGGGCGTGGCGGCCATCCGCCTGGTGAAGTTCACCGCGTCGGCCAGCAGCAGTCCCAGCTTGAGTCCCTCGTGGAAATCGCTCGAGTCGCAGCCCAGGACGAGTCGACCGCTCGCGGGTGGCTGCCTGCTGGCGGCCCCGTCGAACAGGTCCATCCTCCAGTTCGCGATACCGATTCCCTCCCCCAGCGCCCGGCCGATCGCCTCGCCTCCCAGGGGGATGCGTGGCATCGCCCGCAGGTCGAACTCCACCTTCTTGACGTCCATGCGGTGGAGGGCACGGACCAGGGCCGCTCCGACCTTCCTCAGCACCTCCGGCCCGAGATCCTCCCTTGGACCGACCCCGACGACCATGCCGCCGTCGCTCCCGGCCGCCACCTCGCCTGGTTCGCCCCGGAATCCCGGCCTGTCGAGCAGCTCGGTGAGGCCCGGGTGGTCTCGCAGTGAATTCGGCAGGGCGCGTCGCTCGGAGTCGACGAGGACCAGTCGAAGGGCGTTCGTGGTGCGATTGCTCGCAGAGATCGTCTTGTACATGGCTCGTCCCCTTGCAGCCGGTAAAGCGGCGGAACATCTCCATCGTCGAACCCATCGTCCGGACCGGACTGCTACCCTGAGTCGACCGATGAGCACTCGATACGACGTCATCGTAGTCGGCGGAGGCCATGCGGGGACCGAAGCCGCCTGGGCGGCCGCCTCGATCCTCGGTCGGGACGGCCGGGTGGCCCTGGTGACCATGGATCCCTCGCGGATCGGGACGATGTCCTGCAACCCCGCGATCGGCGGGCTCGGGAAGGGCCAGATCGTCCGGGAGATCGACGCCCTCGGAGGCATGATGGGCCTCGCCGCGGACGCCTCGGGGATCCTGTTCAAGGTCCTGAATTCCTCGCGGGGCGCCGCCGTTCGGGGCCCCCGTTGCCAGAGCGACAAGTACGCCTACCGGGCCGAAGTGCAGCGATTGCTCTCCCGCCAGCATTCCATCTCCGTGGTGGCGGGTCGCATCGACCGATTGCTGGTCGATTCCACCGGGGCGATCGAAGGCGTCCTGGTCCCCCCGGGAGGGGGGCTGGTGGAGGCCGACCGATCCGTGCTCGAACTCAACCGGTGCCGAACCGCCCGTGCGCAACCCGTCTTCCCGCCGGAGCCGCTGGAGGCGGATCGCTTCGTGGAGCCGACCCGACTGCTCGCTCGCTCGGTGGTGCTGACCACCGGGACCTTCATGCGCGCCATCATGCACACCGGCCCGACGACGACCGAGGGGGGGCGTGCGGGCGAGGGTTCCGCGGTGGGCATCTCGGGGATGCTGCGCGAGCTCGGGTTCGAGCTCGGGCGCCTCAAGACCGGCACCCCACCGAGGCTCCTTCGGGGATCCATCGACTGGGAGGACCTCGAGCCGCAGTTCGGCGACCCGCAGCCGATCCCCTTCAGCGACCTCACCGATCCCGAATCGTTCCCGGAGCTCCGCCAGGTCGACTGCCGCCTGACCCGGACCGATCCCTCGAGTCATGAGCTCATACGGGCGAACCTGCACCGCGCCCCCATGCACTCCGGCGCGATCGACGCCGAATCCGGGCCCCGCTACTGTCCATCGATCGAGGACAAGGTGGTCCGGTTCCCGGACCGGGATTCGCACCACGTCTTCCTCGAACCCGAGTCGCTCTTCTGCGACGAGGTGTACTGCAACGGAATCTCCACCTCGCTGCCGGCGGACGTGCAGGAGCACGTGGTGCGATCGATGCCCGGATGCAGTGCCGCGGAGATCCTCAGGTGGGGTTATGCGGTCGAGTACGACATGGTCAGGCCGCACCAGCTGGACGCCACCGGGATGACGCGCCTCGTCCGGGGCCTCTTCCTGGCCGGCCAGATCAACGGGACCAGTGGCTACGAGGAAGCGGGGGGGCAGGGCCTCGTGGCCGGGATGAACGCCGCTCGACTCGCCCTCGACCTTCCGCTGGAGACACTCTCCCGCGACCAGGCCTACATCGGGGTGATGATGGACGATCTGGTGACCCGGACCCCGCGCGAACCCTACCGGATGTTCACTTCGCGGGCCGAGCACCGGCTGCTGCTTCGTTCGGACAACGCCGACCAGCGTCTCACCGACTGGGGCCATGAGCGCGGACTCGTGGACGAGGTCCGTTGGTCGGCGTGGCGCTCCCGCGCGACGGAGCTTGAACGCATCCGCGCGCTCTGCGAGCAGAGGGTGGCTGGTGCCCCCAGCGTCGCCGAACTCATGAAACGACAGGACCAGACCCCGGAGGCGATCTCCCGGGTCTGCAGTGCACGCTGGGGCATCGACTTCCCGTCGAGTCTCCTGGACCGTGTCGTCACCGAGTATCGATACGAGGGATACATCCGACGCCAGGCCTCCGAGGTGAAACGCCAGCGCCGGAACGAGTCGATGCGAATCCCCCGTGAGCTGGATCCGCAGTCGATACACGGCCTTCGCAACGAGGCAAGGGACGCCCTTCGTCGCTATCGTCCCGCCACGCTCGGGCAGGCCGGGCGCGTCGAGGGGATCACGCCCGCGGACCTCACCCTCATCAGTCTCGCGATTCGCGGTGGCGGTGGGGTCGCCCCCCGGACTCGGTGATCGGCGACTCCGAGTCGGCCTCGTGTCCCGCACCGGGGTGAACTGCCATCGCCCTCCTGCTACGCTAGGCCTGATTCGCCGCCGTAGCTCAATTGGCAGAGCGCGTGATTTGTAATCTCGAGGTTACCGGTTCGATTCCGGTCGGCGGCTTTTCAAGACCTCTGGGAGCCTCCCTCGCCGTGTTTCGAGGCCTTCCGATCCGCACTCTTGCTGAGACTCGAGCGCCGAGGTAGACTTCCGGGTCGTCCTCGGACGATCCCTGGCGGGTTACCCAAGTGGCCAAAGGGGGCAGACTGTAAATCTGCTGGCGTTCGCCTTCGAAGGTTCGAATCCTTCACCCGCCATTCTTCCTCGGAACCGCGACTGTGCGGGGTGTAGCTCAGCTTGGTAGAGCGCGTCGTTCGGGACGACGAGGTCGCACGTTCGAATCGTGTCACCCCGATTCCCGCCTCGATCCCAGGATCGGGGCGGTTTCTTTAGTGCTGACCCACCAAGTGGATCCGATGCGATCCCAGGGCTCCCAGGATGCTTCTGGAGGCTGGTTTATCGACCATCTTCGGATCGGGGCGTTGACAGCCCCCAAACATCAACGTATGTTGATGTTTGGAGATCTTCCCCGGTCGGCCTCAGCCCCCACGTGGCCGACCCTCGGATCCTTCTTGCATGCCCGGAATGCCCTGAATCTTCGTCAACCCGGCATCGACGAATCGAATCAGGGTGGCCTCTTCCGGGTTCTGCTGAAAAGCGTGGACACCTCGGTGTCCACGCTTTTTCATGCTCGGTTGCCGCTCGACCTGTTCAGTCGATCCCGCCGGTCATTGACTTGAGGGTGTGTTCCAGTCGCTCGCGTGTCTCAGGGCTGACCGCTCGCTCCGCCATCAGCCCCTCGATGGAGGCCGCCAGCAGTCCGGCATGGCGGCTGCTGCATGCTCCCTGGCTGGCCATCAGCCTCAGGCGGGCCGCCTTGAGGAATTCGTCGTATTCGGATGTCTGTCGGAGCTCGGATTGCATGCAGGCGTCCTCGTTGAACGCCTTCTTCGGTCCGGAGCATGGTCGTACTGGAGAAGAATCGCGAGATGCCGGGTCGGCTCAGAAGCGGATGAGCAGGCCGCCGGAGAGTCCGTTCTGCTGTCCGTCCCCGAACGCCCCGTCGTATCCCACCGAGATCGACGTGTTCCACGACGGCGCCCAGAGCAGCTGGACCCCGGTGTAGAACTGGCTGACGTTCCCGTTCCCGGCATCCGCGCTCACCTGCGGGAG
>PKCS01000017.1 GCA_002862305.1 Phycisphaerae bacterium
GACGCGGGTCCGTCCAGCTCGTCGTAGTAGGGCAGGTAGTCGACCAGCGCGTTCTGGGGGATCCCCATCCGACCGCCCGCGGAGTCCCCGATCTGGGCCATGGTGGTGGACCGACCCATGAAGCAGTCGTTGAAGGCGATGATGCGGGGCGCACCCTGCATCTTCTGCTGGCAGACCTTGAGGGCGCTCTCGTTGGCCATCGCCCCCGAGTTGGTCATGAAGCAGTGCGCGATGTTCGAACCCTTGCCGGCCTCGGCCACCAGCAGCTCGGAGAGCTCGACCATGTCGGCGTTGAACTGGAGGTTGCCCTCCATGCAGACGTCGGAGAGGCCGGCCTCGAGCTGCGCCCGGACCATCTCGGGGTGGGAGTGGCCGAACATGTGCACCCCGATGCCGTTGATCATGTCCCACTTGACCGAGCCGTCGGCCAGTTCGACCAGCGGACCGTTCCCGAAGCCGGAGCCGATGTAGGGATAGAGGCAGGGACGCCCGCGGGCATCGGCCGCCCGCTGGAGCCAGCCCTCGTAGGACTCGGCCGCGCCCTCGCGGGGGGGTCGGGCGCCGGTCAGGTTGGCCTGGGCCGCCCTGAGTTCCGATAAGATGGACTCGATCGAGGCCTGGACGGTCTCGTTGGCCGCGAAGCTGGTTCCCGTGACGTCGGATTGATGGTTTGTGGTGGGCATGAGGACTTCATTCTAGCAGAGCGGTGCCGGGATCGGCTGAGGAAGACCCAAACCCGGGACCGAAGGGCCGGGCGGCGGAGGGAACGAGGGGTTCCCGGACGCGGACGGTCCCACGCACTCCCTGGCCCTGCAGGGTCACCGCGACAGTACAGTGCGTCCATGAACGACGAGCCGATCGAGAACCGACGCGCCGAAGCGAACGACCCTGACCGACCGGCGGGTGCCCCCCCCGCTCCCCCGCCGCCTCCGCCGCCCCCGCCGCCCGCCTCATCGGCGGCGCCGCCGGCGAAGTCCTCCACCGGCGGATGGACCTTTCGTCGCGTGACCGACATCATCGGCGGCCCCAACCTCCGCCTGTTCGACAACCTCTTCTCGCTCGGCAGCGTCCTGGTGGGCGTGGTCGTGGGGCTGGTGGTGACCTACGGCTTGATCACCGTCCCGGACCCCGACGGGACCCGCGGAGGCGGGACGTACTACGGCCTGCTCGCGGTCGGCGGGGTGATCGGGTTGGTGGTCGGCGGCGTGCTGGGGGGACTGGTCCTGATGGTGCTCGGGTGGTTCCGACGCGACTGAGCGTCAGGGAACCAGGTCGGTCTCGCCGCAGCTGATCCGCTTCATCAGGATCGCGAAGAGCGCGGCACGTTCCCAGAGCGACTCGATCTCGACGTACTCGTCGCGCCGATGAAGGTTGCCACCCCGGATCCCGAGGGTGTCCACGCAGGGGAGGCCCGCCGACTGGAGGACGTTCGCGTCGCACACCCCCCCGGTCCGGCCGAAGGGCATCTCGCCGCCGAGGGCCTCGGCGACCGAGCGGGCGGCCATCGCGATCGCGGTCACGTCCTCGGTCTGGGGCTTGGCGGGGCGGTTGAAGGTCCGGTGGATCGTGACCCGGGGCAGGTGGTCGGCGGGAAGCGGCCGACCGGACGCATCGGTGGCGTAGTCGGTCTCGATCGCCTCGATCGCCGCGGCGAGGGCGGCCTGGGCCTCGGGATCCGCGAAGCGCAGGTTGCCCCAGCAGGCCGCGTGGTCGGGGACGGCGTTGGTCGCTCCCCCGCCCTGCAACGGACCGATGTTGACGATCCGCCCGTTCCCGGGATCCGCGAGGTCCAGCACCCGGCCCATCACCTCCGCGAGGGTCTTGACCGCGGAGATCCCCCGCTCGAACTCCCGGCCGACGTGCGCGCTGCGGCCCTCGACCTCGATCATGAACTGGCCGGACCCCATGCGCTCGACCACCAGGGACCCGTCGGGAAGCGCGGGCTCGATGACCAGGCCCAGGTCGTGCTCCGCGGCGGCGTCCTGCAGGTGCCGTTCCGAGCAGAAGGTGCCGGTCTCCTCGTCGCTGTTGATCAGGTAGGTCCAGTGGCACTCGACGCCCTCGGCGTCGAGGGCCTCCAGCGCGGCGAGGGCGACCAGCAGGCCGCCCTTCATGTCCGCGGCCCCGGGCCCGCGGGAGATCCCGTCGGCCTCGTGGGTCAGGGCGATGAAGGTGTCCTCGGGGTCGTGCACGGTGTCGATGTGCCCGGCGATCAGGATCCGCGGGCCGCCTCCCTCGAGCGGGCGCGAGCACACCGCGGTGGGCGGTGGGTCCGCCTGCACGCCACCCAGCAGCCAGTCCGGTCGAGGCGCGCCGGGGCGGAGTTCGGTGGTGGCACCGAGCGCCTCCAGCCGGGTCACGAGTCGTTCACGCATGAGGTCGAGCCCCGGGACGTGGCCCTGCCCGGAGGGGATCGCGACCAGCTCCTCGAGCTGCCGGACCAGTTCGGGCTGCCGGGCCTGCAGGCGATCGCGCAGACGCGCTTCGAGGGGATCGAGGGATCGCGGGTCAGTCATTCCAGAGCGGCTCCTCGACCGGTCGGACCACGAGCTGGTCCGGGGTGACCTCGCCGGTGAAGACCGTCTGCATCGAACCGTGGAGGGTCACCAGCCCGGAGGTCCGGTCGTAGTCCATCCGGAGGGCTCCGCCCGGGAGGCGCGCGTCGACCGTCGCGTTGGTCCGGCCCTCGAGCACCCCCGCCACCGCGACCGCGGAGGCCCCGGACCCGCAGGCGAGGGTCGCCCCGCTCCCCCGCTCCCAGGTCCGGATGGTGAGCCGGCCGGGGGCGTCGACCCGGACGAAGTTCACGTTGATCCGCTCGGGGAACCAGGGGTGGTGCTCGATCCGCGGACCGACCTGCTCCAGGGGGACCTGGTCGGGGCGGTCGGTCCAGAAGACCAGGTGCGGGTTGCCGACCGAGACCAGGCTGCACACCGGCTCGACCCCGGCGATCCGCAGCAGGGTGGCGTCCTCGTCGAGCAGCTGGTCGAGGTCGAGGTGGAGTCCGATCGTGGAATCGTCCGAGTCCATCCCCGGGATCGAGACCCCGAGCTCGCCGATCGTCGTCCCCGGCCGTCCCATCACCACCGAGGCGCTGCCGAGCAGTCCGGCCTCGGAGTGGGTGCGGACCTCGAGCACCCCCGCGCCGGTGCGGATGCGCAGGTCGGGGCCGGAGACCATGCCCTGGTCGATGGCGAAGAGGGCGGCGCACCGTAGCCCGTTCCCGCAGAGTTCCGCCTCACCGCCGTCGCGGTTGAAGATCCTCATCGAGAGGTCCGCGTCGTCGGAGGCGTCCCGGCCGACGAGGATCAGCCCGTCGGCGCCCACCCCGTGGTGCCGGTCGCAGATCCGCCGGGCGACGTCGCCGGGATCCTCGACCGAATGGTGGTCGGCGTCCACGTAGACGTAGTCGTTCCCGATCGCGGTCATCTTGGTGAAGCGGAGGGTGCTCATGGGGGTCCGTTCGGGGGGTTCCGGGGGGTGGCGGGACTGGATCAGGCGGGCGCCTCGCCGACGAACCACGCCAGCGAGATGGCCAGAATAACGAGGATCGTGCCCGCTTTGAGCAGTCGGACCTGTCGGTCGATCGGTAAATCGTCGATCGGGCGCCCCACGAGCCGCGCCAGCCGCGACTGGCGCCAGCGAATCGACCCGTGACGCCAGGTGTGGCGGGCGGGGTCCATGCCGTTGTACCTGGCCACGGATTCGAGGGCGGACGCGACCAGGGCCGAGGCCTCCGGGGTCACCCGGTCGCCCTCGTGGTGCCCGAGGGCGAGGTCCCGCGCGGCGGCCGCGTCCGCCTGGAGCTCCAGCCTCCGGGAGACCGCGCCGAAGCCGATGAAGACCACCCCCAGCACCACCACCACCGCCACCAGTTCGAAGGCGGACTGCAACCGGCCGGGGTCCGCGCCGGTCTCGAGGGCCAGGCGGAAGACGGGGTTCACGATCCATTCCACCAGCTGCCCGACGAGGGCCACCAGGGCGAAGAGCATCGCCGCGGTCCAGGGAAGGTGTCGATGCCGGAGGTGCCCGGCCTCGTGGGCCATCACCGCCCGGACCTGGTCGAGGCTCAGCAGCTCCAGCAGCCCGTCGGTCAGGAGCACGAACCGGGTGGCGGGGAAGACCCCGATCACCGCGCCGTTCAGCATCGAGGTCCCGGTGGGCCAGACCAGGATGTCCCGCACCCGTACCCCGGCCTCGCGCAGCACCTGCTCCATCGCCCGGCGCACGGGCCCGTCGGCGAGGGGGACCGCCCCCACCGCCAGCCGCATGGTGAACGGCGCGAGCACGATCCCGAGGAGCCCGGCCGCGCCCGCGGCCACGGGCGCGATCCCGGAGCCGGGCCGCAGCAGGCGGACCGCGAGCTCGGCGGATTCCACGAGGGCGAGGATCATCAGCACCGGCACCAGCACCAGCAGCAGGTGGGTCCGGAACTGCCAGAGCACGTACCCCGCGGCGGAGGGCACGGGGTGGACCGGGAGCCCCTCGTCCAGTCGACGGATCAGCAGCGATTCGCGAAGCAGCCGTTCCAGCGGCCACTGCACCCACCAGAGCATCGCGAGCAGGAACAGCGCGGGCAGGATCGAGAGCAGTTCATCGAGGACCACCACGTCCCCGATGGCGGCCCGCACCAGCTCGAGCCAGCCCAGGCCGGCGAGGGAGACCACGGAGCACCCGACCACGATCCACTGCAGCACCCGAAGGCGGGTTCCCGCGCGGAGGATCGAGGCGGGGGAACCCCCGACGGCCAGCCGCAGGGTCCTTCGGACCAGGACGTACTCGAGGACCACGCAGGCCACGGGGGGGAGGAACGCCACCAGCGGTGGGAGCCAGGGGGGGATCGACCCGGCCGACCACGACGCGCCGAGGCCCTGGTCGGCGAGCATCACCGCGGCCAGGAGTAGGAGCACGAGTACCTGCACGAGGAAGCGACTCCGGGGCTCAGCCCTGACCGGGTCGTTCGACGGTCCCGAGGTCGACCACCACCTCGTCGGACCGGTAGAAGTCGACGTTCAGGAGGTTCGGCTTGACGAAGGTGAAGACGAGGCAGTTCGCGCCGGTCTCCTCCGCGTACTGCAGGTCGCCCACGTGGGGGCCCGCGTGTCGCCGGTTCGAGTAGTTCTGGGCGTGGTTGTGGAAGTGGAAGAGCGCGGTGTAGCCGTCGTCGAACAGCGACTGCGGGGCGAGGAACTTCTCGTCGGACACCCGGCTGCGGGGCGGGTGCTCGACCAGCTCGAAGCGACCCGACTCGTCGAGGCGGATGATGCCGCCGAACTCGGTGGTGGTGTCGATCAGGTCCCGGTCCGCCTGGTCGAAGAGGTGTTCCCGGAAGCGGTCGTCGGCGAGGGCCTCCCGGGCGAGGGCCATCGCCACGAAGTCGCTCCAGCCCGCGCGCCCCCGCACGTCGGACAGTCGTTCCGTGACCTTGACCGTCCACCCGCTGAAGTCCGCGGTGTACCGCGGGCCACTGGCCCCGATCTGCTCGTCGAGGATCCGGTAGAGCTCGGCGTCCGAGCGTTCGAGGAGTTCCGGTCGGTGTCGGGCCGCCGCCACCACCACCGCGAGGTCCCGGGGCGTCAGCTCGCTCCGCCGCTGCTCGTCCAGCCGGCTGAACGACCGCCCCATCCGCTCCCAGTAGGCCCGGTAGGGACGGGTGCGGAGCTCGCGGATCCAGAGGATCTCCTCCTTGTTGCGCGGCATCACGCCCAGCTCGTTGACCGAGGCGCGGAGGTCCAGCAGCATCTGGTCGTCCCCCACCAGCTCGTCGTCGTTGACGAGTTCCACCAGCAGGTCCCGCCGGCCGCGGTCGATCAGCAGCTCCCAGCAGCGGTACCTGAGGTTCTGTTCCACGAACGGCCGGGCGTTCAGCATGGTGTCCACCAGCACCACGTCGACCCGTTCCGGTCCGCCGTACATCCGGGCGAGCACCTCGGGCTCCTGCCGCCCGGCATCGCGCTCCCAGTAGGGCACGGGCATCGCCCAGGAACGGATGATCGCCTTGGTCAGGCCCTTGTTGCCGAGCTCCCCGGCCCGTTGGATGACCCAGGACCTGAATTCGGTGGGCTGGAGCAGCGGGAGGTTGACCGTGAGCAGGCGCTCGAGGGCGGCGGGGTCGCGCCGGACGAGGCGGTCGAAGCAGGCCTTGCGGGTGGCCAGCAGGCCCTTCGGGGAGAGGATGATCCGCTCGAGCTCGGCGTTGTAGCGAGGGCTCGGGGGGGCCGCGTCCAGCCGTGCCAGGGCGTTGATCTGCGCGGACGAGGAGACCCGGTTGCTCTTGAGGACCTCGTAGGGATCACGGGGCGCCCCCGCCCCGCAACCGCCGCCACAGGCGGCCAGGAGTCCCAGCACCAGGGCCACCGGAAGGCCCCAACGGGCCCCGAAGGCGGCGCGGAAGCGGGGTCGACGGGGGCTGGGTGGGCGATTGAGCATGGTGGCTGCCTCCTCGGATGGCGACGGTCGTGCTAGACTCTACCCGACGGGGGATCGTGTCATCCGAGGATGGATGCGGATTCCCGAGTCGACCACCCGAGAAGACCCTCGTGACCGAGCACGACCACGACGCCAGCGCAGGGAAGCCGGACCTGAACCATCGGGTCCAGGCGGTCCTCGAGATGATGCGGCCCATGATCCAGGAGGATGACGGGGACATCGAGCTCGTCGAGGTCACCCACGAAGGGGTGGTGAAGATCCGGTTCAAGGGCGCCTGCGTGGGCTGCCCCTCGAGTGCGAACACCCTGCACAACGGGATCGAGCGCACGCTCAAGCAGCGAGTGCCCGAGGTGATCGGGGTCGAGGCGGTCGAGGACCCCGGAAATTCCAAAAAAACCTGATCGCCGAGGTCACCCGGGGTCATCCGGGAAGTCCCAGAAAAACCAGCCTCCGGCAGCCTGCGACCCGATGGGAGCGGCGGGCGTGTCCCCGTCCACGCGAGGGGGTGCGACGTGCCCCTCGGTTTGGGGGCTTTGCGAGGCGGATTCCCGTCCGGATCGGGTAGATTGATCGGGTCCCCGGACGCGAACGACGGCGTCGCAAGCGCTCCCGGGACGACCTCGGTACACGCAGAGATCGCGCTCGTAGATCGGCAGGAGGCCCGGACCATGCTAGTCATCACCCGCAGAGAAGGCGAAGAAGTCGTCATCGGAGACCCCTCGGCACCGATCGGGGTGGTGAGGATCGCGGCGATCAAGGGTGACCGGGTGCGCGTGGCCTTCGAGTTCCCACGAACCATCGAGGTGCACCGCCGGGAAGTCGCGGAGCAGATCATCGCGACCAAGGACGACGGCCAGTCCGTGGTCGGCAAGATCCGGCCCGCGGCCAACGACGGCGGCTGATCGGCGGTACCCGGGCGTCGCGCCCGCACCCAGCAACTCGACCAGGCGACGTGAACGGGCCCCAGCGGGATCCGGGGACGCCCTGCGGACAAGAACGAACCCGGTGACGGCGGTCACCGGGTTCGTTGCGGAGTCGTCGATCCGTGCACCACCCTGGATCGCTCGCACCGCGCCGGAGCGCGGCACCTGTTTGCGGGCCCGGGGGCCCGTTGGTCGGAACGGCCGTCCGTGCCGTTCGACGCATGCAGCTGAAGAGATCACAGCTGCGGGGGGAAGGGAATCAAGCGTGAAACGCCGTGTCTGCCCACCCGAATGGAGCAGTCATCGAGGGTGTCAGCCGTCCATGGCTGGAAACCGGAGTCCGTTCCGACGTGAGTTTCACAAATGCCCTCGATGATTCCCTGGCCAGGGTCGCGATCCGTCCATGAAGGCGACCTGACATGCGATGGAGCGGCCGTCGTCGTCCCGTCGACGACCGCTCAGTGATCCTTTCCCGACCGGCGATCGGCCATGGCCTGCCTCGCCCGTCGCCAGATGTCCGTACGAGCCGGCTCGAGGCGGGACTGCTCCTCGCGCCATGACTTCGGCTTGATGAGTTCCAGGTGATCCCGCACCCCCAGCACGGTGACCGACTTCGAGAGCCCGTACCGGTCCAGCAGCCGGACCGGGATCCGGATCCGCCCCGCGGAGTCCAGGGGCACCCGCGCGGACTGGGAGAAGACGAGGCGTTCGAAGTCGTCCAGGTCGTCGTTGCCCAGCAGCGATCCCGCCAGCTCCTTGGAGAGGGTCTCGAAGGTCCGTTCCGGCCAGAGCCAGAGTGATCCGTTCCCCCCGGGGGCCGCCACGAACGCCGATCCATGCACCTCGGGATCCAGGACATCCCGGACCTCGGCGGGAATCGCCAGGCGCTGCTTCGCGTCGATCGAGTGCTCGTATTCGCCAAGGAAAAACACGCATCCGTACCTCGAAGAAGGAGTCCGGGAACGGAAGGAGAATAACCCACTTTGCCCCACTGTTCAACATTTCTGCCCACTATTCCCCCTTATTTGAGATTCAGGGATGAAAAATGGGGATAATCTGCTCCAATCAAATTACCTAACCCCATGCGCCGCAAGGGAATCAGGTTCTTTGCCGGTATCGAAAAAATTGGAGTTGCCTGCCAGGTGTTCGTGCGCCGTGGAGGCACCCCAGCCATCGTGAGGTCGAAAGATCATGATCCAAGAGCGTGGAGACGTTGTGAGCAAGGCCCTCCGGGCGTTTCCCCAGGGCAGCTTCCTGGTGACCGCAGCCAGTGACGGGCGGTCCAACGGGGTGCTCGCTGAGTTCGTGATGCAGGGCGGCCACACCCCCCCCACCATCGTGATGTCGATCAGGAAGGGCCAGGTGCTCAGCCCCCTGATCCGGGACAGTCGCCGCTTCGCGGTGGCGATCATCGATCGACGGGTCCGGGCGCAGGCACGACGGTTCGTCAATGCCAGCGTGGATTCCATCAGTCCCTTCATCGGGCTCTCCATCGAGCACACCCCCGGGGAGATCCCCGTCCTCCGGGACTCCGTGGCCTGGTTCGAGTGCGAGCTGGCCCGCCACATCGACATCGATTCGGACTGCGAGCTCTACGTCGGGAACGTCCTCAACGCCCACGTGAACGAGGAGGACCTCCAGGACTTCGACCAGCCCAGCTTCCACGAGGAGCTCCTCCGGGTCGAGGACGAGGCCGAACTGACGGAATTGCTCGCCGAGGCCCGCTGAATCACTGCTACCATCCGGGGCCATGCCCGAGACCGACCCACACCCGGAACCCACCGCGGTCCAAGCGACCAATCCCAGCAACCGCTTCGGCCAGGACTACGTGCTCGAGGCGGGCCGGATGTCGCCGCCACCCTGCGGGATCATCGACGCCCACGCCCACATCGGCGGCCCCCGCAGCGCGGAGGTCTACGCCCGGGCCGCGGAGCTCTTCGGGGTGGTGCGGGTCTACTCGATGACCCAGCTCGAGGCGGTCCCCGAGGTCAGGTCGGTGCTGGGGGACCTGATCCGGTTCAACGCGGTGCCGAACTGGAGCAACGAGGATCGCGAGGAGGCGATGGGTCCGGACTTCCTGCGCCGGATCGAGCAGTTCCGCGAGCAGGGGGCGTCCATCATCAAGCTCTTCGCGGCCCCCCGCATGCGCGACACCGAACTGGACCTCGGCCGCCCGGGGGTACTGGCCCTTGATTCCCCGATGTACCGGGAGGCGGCGAACCTCGCACGCTCCCTGGGGATGTCGATCATGACCCACGTGGCGGACCCCGACACCTGGTTCGAGGCCAGGTACACCGACGAATCGAGGTACGGAACCAAGCGCGACCAGTACGTCCCGCTGGAGCGGATGCTCGATGACTACGACGTCCCGTGGATCGCCGCGCACATGGGTGGCAGCCCCGAGGACCTCGGGTTCCTCTCCGGACTCCTGGAACGGCACCCGAACCTCCACCTGGACACCAGTGCCTGCAAGTGGATGCTCCGCGAACTGGGGGCCCACCCGACCGGGGAGGTCCGGGGCTTCATGGACGCCTGGCGGGGACGCATCCTCTTCGGGTCGGACATCGTCGCCATGGACGACCACCTCGAAACGGACTCCGACGGGGAGCTGGCGAACAAGGCCAGCGGCGCGGACCAGGCATTCGACCTGTACGCGAGCCGCTACCTGACGATGCGGCGGATGTTCGAAGGGGACGGTCGCTTCGAATCCCCGATCGTCGACCCGGACCTGCACATGGTGGACCCCGCACGCCACGCGGAGGATGCGGCCCCGATGGTGCAGTGCCACGGGCTGCCCCGGGACCTGCTCGAGGTGCTCTACCGCGATGCGGCCCGCGGGTTCTTCAGGGACTGACCAGCAGTTCGGCGAGCACGCCCCGGAAGCCCGATGCCCACTCCGTGATCGGTCGAGCGCGGCCGAACGCGGCGGCGGCCCTTGCGGCGTCGGCCAGCAGTCCGGGGTCGTCGCACAGCGCCAGGAGCTGGGGGGCCCCCGCGTTGGTGACCGACCCCGAGGACTGGAAGAGCCCGCACTCCCGCAGGGACGAGGGGTCCTCGGGGGAGGGGAAGTCGGTCAGCGCGATCGTGACCACCCCCCGGGCGACCAGGTCCAGGACCTGCTCGCTGGACGCGGCGGCGCAGCGGGTGTTCACCAGGGCCACGTCGATCTCCCCCGGGAAGCACGACTCGTCGAGCTCCCGGAAGAGGTGCTGCCGGCCGATCCGTCGCGCATAGCGCATGAGTGGCTGGTGGAACGGCGAGTCCCGATTCATCCGGGCCTCCATCGGGGAGTCGGTGATCGCGACCACCCCGAATCGGTGGACCATGAGCAGGGCGTCCTCCTCGGTCGGGGCCTCGTCGCAGAACAGGCCCACCCGGACCGGGGTTCCCGGGGCACGCTCCATGGGATTGGGGGCCCGGTCCGCGAGCGCACCGGTCGGCAGCACCCGCACCGCGCGGGCACCCACCGCCCGCCAGCCAGCCGCGATCACCTCGTCGGGCGCGATCACCAGCAGTCCCTCGCAGCGGTCGTGCGTGGCCTGCGGACCGGGTGGTGCATCCGCGACCAGCACCTGCAGCCCGCGGACCTCCGCGACCCGTCGGGCCACGGCGTAGGACCAGCTGCACGGCAGCAGGGACTCGCTGCGATCACGGCCCAGCCCGGCGAGGACGGGGCCGAGGGTGCGAGGCAGTGCGGAGCCCGCGGACCGGAGCCCGAAGCCCGCACAGCGGCACTCCCCGGCGAGGGGGCCGACCACCACGCAGTCGTCACCACCCCGGCGCAGGTACTCCACGCGTCGGATGCGGCCCGGATGGGCGGTGGATTCGATCAGGTGCACCAGCTGGGGAACGGGGTTGGGGGGCTCAGCGGACACCGAGGTTCTCACCGAGTTCGAGTCGCTCGTAGTCGCGGAAGAGCTTGACGATGGCGGTGGAGAGCTTCACGACCAGCTCCTGCTCGACCCGGCGCCGATCCGAGGAGGATCGGGCCTTCTCGGGGGCGACCTCCCGGAGCTGGACCTCGACCACCCGGTCCCCGACCTGGCTGCCGACGTTCGAGAGGTCGGCGGGGTAGACGCGACCTCCCTTCTCGAAGTGCATCACGCGGATGCTGCAGGCTGCGTTGGGGCGAAGCTGCGCGTTGCGAACCGAGCTCTCGAAGACATCGACCTCGATGAAGACCAGCTGGGTGACCCCGGCCTCCCTGGCGATCGATTCCATGGACATGAAGTCCCCGCTGCGATCCCGGGACCGCACCATGGCCATCGCGTCCCCGGGCTTGACGAAGCTCGGGATCAGGCCGTACCCCACGAGGGCGCTGGAGACCGACTCCGCCAGCCGGACCTTCAACACCTGGCGCGGGAGGATGTTCGTGGTGTCGTCGACGAAGACCAGGGTCTTCACCTGGTCGAGCTCGTGCTCGGCGTCCACCGTACCGGTGCCGTCGACGATGTAGGACGCGGGGATCAGGATGTTGCAGCCATGCAGGAAGCCGAGGACCAGCAGCGCCGGCAGCACCCGGGCGAACCGGCGGGGACCGGGGATCGTCGGACGTCGGAGGGGGGCGGGGATCGGGTGCACGGGGACTCCAGGGTATGGCCGGATTGCGCTCCGGTCCGTCGGGTCAGATGGCGTCGGGGTACTTGTCCTCGATGTGTCGGTAGAAGAGCCAGGAGGCCTGGTCGACGAACTTGGACAGCACCCCCATCTCGATCTGGGACGCGTTGGCGCTCTCCCGCCCGACCCCGGTGATGTCGGGGAACTTGACCGCGACGTCCCAGCTCTCCGCGAAGGCGTCGGGATCCCAGCCGTCCCGCTCGATGACCCCGACCGAGCCCGCGCAGGCCCCGTCCCAGAGGTACTGGTTCCCGTGGGGATGGAGTCGGTACTCGTAGATCTCCACGTAGACCACGCGCTCCACCCCGAGCTCCTCGGCGATCTGCCCGTAGGCGAGCATCGACCAGCTGGGGGTCTGGTACTGCCACTGCATGACCTGCTGGTAGGCGAGGACCTTGATTCCCGGCACGTTCTGCTGGAGCCGCCGGGAGATGTTCATGGAGAGGTTCCCGTAGACCGAGGGATACTCGTAGAGCGTCGAGGGATCGCACTGGACGACGACCGCGACCGTCTGGTCGTTGAGCCCCTCGTACTCGGCGAGGACCTCGATCTTCTTGTAGCGCTCGATGTTCTGGCCGACCGCGCCGGCGAGCGAGGGGATCATGCAGCCCTGGAGCAGCAGCCCCCCGGCGGCGAGCACCATCGGCAGGATGATCCGGAGGTGATTCGGGAGGCGGTCGGTCATAGGACGTCCTTGAATTCGAGGATCTTGTAGACCCAGGCGAGGACCACCACCGCGGCCAGCACCATGAAGAACCGCGAGCCGAGCCGGTCGGTCCAGAACCCGAGCATCCGGTCGCCGGTGACCAGCTGCCATCCCGCGACCACCAGGGCGCAGGCGGTCAGGAACGCGAGCAGCGCGCCGGCGGGCTGGGCGCGCAGTGCGCCCAGCAGGTTGCCGTCGGTGGCGTGGGCGAAGGCGGTGGTCATCCCGCAGGACGGACAGGGAATGCCCGCGTAGACCACCCAGCCGCAGGGTGCGAGGCCCAGCTGGAGGTGGGTGCCCAGCCCCCGGGAGGAGGGTTCCATCCAGGCCGCGAGCAGCAGCAGCCCGGCGCTCACGGCCACGACCAGGGCGGCGGTGGAACGCCGGCCCCGCCGGTCGGCGGCCGGCGGACGGAGGGCCGGGGGGGATGTGGCGCACGAATCCTGCATCCGTGAGAGGATACCTCGATCGTGGAACCGACTCCATCCTCCCCCCGTCATTGCGAAGGAAAGCCACCCATGACCCCCCGGCCCGACACTCGACCCTGGCTGGATGCACACCTCGATCTGGCATGCATGGCGCTGGAACGGGACCCCGACGCCCCGAGCCTGGTGGCGGAGGCGGACCCCGCCCGCGCCGCGATCACCCTGCCCAGCCTCGCTCGAGGATCGGTGCGGTGCTGCCTGGGAACCATCTTCACCGCGGCCCACGAACCGGAGGATCCCTGCGGGTACGGGGACCACGAGGATCGGGACGGCGCGCACCGGGCGGGCCTCCGCCAGCTGGAGCTCTACGAGGCCTGGGAACGAGCGGGGCTGATCCGGATCGTCCGCGGTGCCCGGGAACTCGAGGCGTGCCTGGAGTCCCCGGACGGCCCCCCGGGGGTGGTGCTGCTCATGGAGTGCGCGGACCCGATCCGCACCCCCGAGGAACTGCCGGAGTGGGTGGCGCGTGGGGTCCGGATGGTCGGGCTGTCCTGGGGACACGGCTCCCGCTACAGCGGTGGCAACCAGCGGGCCGGGGGGCTCACGCCGGAAGGGCGGGACCTGGTGGCGGCGCTCGACGACGCGGGCGTGGCGCACGACGCCTCGCACCTGTCGGACGAGTCCCTCGACGACCTCCTGGCCCTGTCGGTCGGACCGATCGCCTCGACGCACTCCAACGCCCGGCGACTGCTCCCGGACGGCCCCCGGGCGATCCGACACCTGCGTGCCGAGCACGCCCGGGCGATCGCGGCCCGAGGAGGGGTCGCGGGGATCAACCTCTACGGCCGCTTCCTCGCCGAGGGACGCCGGGCCACCCTGGCCGACGTGGTCGAGCATGCCTGCGTCCTCGCGGAGGACTTCGGTCGGGACGGGATCGGACTCGGCAGCGACGCGGACGGGGGCTTCACCCCCGCGGAGCTGCCGGTGGAGGTGCAGTCACCCGAGGACTACCCACGGATCCTCGAGGGGCTTGCCGAAGCGGGATGGACCACCGAGGAACGGGCGTCGTTCCGGGGCGGAGCGTGGCGATCGTTCCTGCGCTCGATCCCGGCGATGCGGGACGCATCGCTCAGCGGGTGACGAAGGCGGTGCGTTCGTTGTTGAGCGGGATGGTGGACGGCCCGCTCCCGGGGGCGTCGACCAGCAGGTGCAGCAGGAGTCCGGTCCCGTGCAGGTCGCTCGCGGCCGCGGCATCGCGCACCACGAGGTCGAGGCGCAGGCCGTGGTCCTCGAACGGGGCGAGCCCGTCGGCGAACACCGCGGCCAGCAGGCTCCGGTTCCTGACCGCCCAGGCCTCCGCCGCGCGCAGGTCGCGCAGCGACGCCTCGTCCGCCACCAGGTGCAGTCGTCGCTGGTCGTCGAGGGCCAGCCCGATCCCGGGGGAGACCGGGCACGGGAGGTCGACCGGCTCGAGCCCGGCGACCAGACCGGCGTGGTGCGTGACCCGGTCGGGAGCCGCCTCGCCCGAAGCCGCCTCCTCGAGGACCGGGGTGGCGTGGACGGGAGGATCGGGTTCGACCATGGGCGTCACCTCGGGGACCGGGGCGGCGTCGAACCTGGCGCGCAGCGCGCTGCGTTCCGCCTCCTCGTCGAAGGGCGTGGGGCACGGTCCGTCGAAGGATTCCTCGAACATGCCGGGGGCGTCCGCCGCCACGAGGGGGACCTCCGCGGAACCGATCAATCCCGTCAGTTCCTCCGCGCTCGGGGGGTCCAGGACCTCCTCGTCGGACGCCAGCACGGGATCGGGTTCGAGGCTGGCCAGGATCACCTCCGGACCGGGCACGGTGGCGGGTGCGGGGTCGACCGGGGACGAAGGGGGCTCGTCGATCGGGCCGGATCCGGCGGACCCGCGATCGAGGGCGGCGCGGCGGAGTTCGGCCACCAGCCGTTCGGTGTCGTAGGTCGGGCCCACCGGGACGTCCCAGTGGCGTCCCGGGGTGACGACCGGTGCGTCGACGGACTCCGGTCCCATCGCGGGGATCACCAGGTCCAGCGGCAGGTCGAACTTGAGGAACCGACTCGCGGTCTCCGAGATCCTCGACGCGATCGCCCGCGCGTCGTCCTCGTTGGTCCCCGCGATCACCAGCGACAGGGCCGGCAGCGGGAGCTCCGCGCCGCGGGCGGCCTCCACGAGTTCCTTCGAGCGACGATAGGCCTCGATCTTCGCCGCCTCGTCGGCCCCGGTCATGATCGTGATCGGCAGGTCGGTCTCCAGGATCGCCTCGTCGTCATCGATGGACCGGGGGACGACCACCACCCGTGCCAGGTTGTCCGCGACCCAGCGAGCGAGGTCGCTGATGCGCTGGCAGGCGCCCTCCGGGGGATCGATCGGTTCCGATCCCTCGCCGAAGACCTGGACGGAGCAGCTCTTGTACTGGAGCCGGATCAGCGCGACGGGGCCCCGACCCCGGGCGATCCGCTGCACGTAGGCGGGAAGCCAGAGGTTCGCCCACACCGGGAGGTTCCCGGGGAACAGGACCTCGAGGCCCAGCGGCGGGACGGCCTCCAGCACCGGGGCCCCCCCATCGGAAGCGGGTCGGGCCGGCGCGCTGCGTCGATCGCGGTCGACCGTCGCCCCGCTGCGGATCGGCCGCAGGGTGTCCTCGCCCACCGAGAGCTCGGGACCGGAGAGGAAGCCGTCGGCGAATTCGTTGAAGGGATCCTTGGAGCTCATGGCCGGTATCCGTGGTAGGCGGCGGCGCCGCGGGTGTCAGGTGGACGCTGGGATCTCCAGCAGGCAGGTGGTCGGATCGGAGGCCTCCACGCTGGTTGCGTGGGGGTCGGGGGCGGGGGTCCCGTCCACCAATAGTCGATAGCGGTAGGTGCCGGGGGGAAGCGGCAGGATCACCTCGTGGTCCCCGGCGGGTCCTCGGGGGGCGAGCGGTTCACCCTCGCGGGCCCAGTCGTTGAAGTCGCCGGTGACCGCGACCGTCGAACCGGTGCCGGCGGGCTGGCGGAAGCAGACGCCCTCGGGGATGGCGAAGGCCCCGAAGCGACCCGGTTCGTGGTCGCCGTCGCCGGACTTCGTGGGGTCGACCACCAGCGACTGGAGGCCCTGGGGCGCGGAGCGCACCCGATCGAGGACCCCCTCGGGCAGGCGCTGCACGTCGAAGACCACCCCGGGGGAGGCGCCGGCCTCGTGGCGTCCGACCCGCTGCAGCACCGCCTGGACCCGCTCGTTGGGCTCGGGCACGGGAGGCGAGGGACGACTTTCCTCGAGGGCGGAGGGGGCGGGCTGCTGGGAATCGGGGCGGGGATCCTCCGCCCGGAGGGTGGCGCGATCGGTCTCCTCCTGGTGCTGGCGGGCGCGTTCGACGGCGATGGTGGTCTGCTGGTGGCCGAGGATCCAGTCCGCCAGCCGGGCGAAGTCCTCGGAGGCCGGGGAGTCCGGGGCGAATTCCTGGACCGGCTGCCCCATGCTCGCCGCCTCGCGCAGGGACTCGTGCTCGCGGACGACCAGCGGTGCGACCTGGTCCCCGAACCGGGTGCGGATCGCGGAGAGGATGTTCTCGGAGCGGGCGGAGGACTCGTCGTGCAGGGTCGGCAGCAGGAAGAAGTCCAGCGGTCGGCCGATCCGCTTGATCACGGTGTCGATCGTCTTCGCCTGGCGGATCGCGCCCTTGAGCGCGAAGTACCCGGTCTCGACCGGCACCAGGGTCTCGTCCGCGGCGCGCAGCGCGTTGAAGGTCAGCCAGCCGATCGCCGGGGGGCAGTCGACGATGCAGACGTCGAAGCGGTCCTGGACCAGCTCCAGCACGTGCAGCAGCCGGCGATCCCGATCGTGCTGCTCGGCGTTGCCGTGGTCCGCGCTCTCGAAGTTGGTGAGGCGCACGGTGCAGGGGATCAGGTTGAGTCCGCTGCCCACCTCCCAGATCATCTCGTCCACGAGGTCCGGCTCGTACCCGAGGTCCGCCTCCAGCGCGTCCTCGATGCCCCGGGTGATCGAGGACTCGGGCACCCCCAGCCCGGCCGCGCAGTGTCCCTGGGGGTCGAGGTCGATGAGGAGGACCCGCAGCGAGCGCCTCGCGAACTCCGCGCTCAGGTTGATCGCGGTGGTCGTCTTGCCACAGCCACCCTTCTGATTGACCATCGCGATCGTCCGCACGCAGAGGCTCCTGGGAGCCTTATCGGAACCCGGCCGCGGACGACTGCAATAAGCGCCCGATCTCAGCTCGCCCCGACCTCGGCCCAGCCCTCGAGGAGCAGCCCCCGTTCGGGGCCCTCGTGCAGCCGCACGGAGCCGCGCCCGTCCGGCACCACGATCGTGAGGGTGCCGTCGCGGACCTTCTTGTCCCAGCCCATTCGCTCGACGAGGTCCTCGGCGGGGAGCTTGCTGGACAACCGGACCGGGAGTTCGCAGGCGAGCAGGACCTCCCGGAGGTGGTCGCACTCCGACTGGGTCCAGGACCCGAGCGAGCGGGCGCAGGCTCCGGCGGCCACCAGCCCGATGGCCACCGCCTCGCCGTGCTTGAGGCCCAGCTCGGGGACGTTCTCGATCGCGTGGGCGAAGGTGTGCCCGAGGTTGAGCCAGGCGCGGGCGGCCCCCTGTCCGGCGCCGGTCTCCTCGCGTTCGTCGTGACCGACGATGGCGGCCTTGACCGCGGCGCTGCGTCGGATGAGCTCGGTGCACTCGGGGACCCCGGCCTCCAGGATCGCGGGGGCGATCCCCGCCAGCTGCTCGAGCATCGACCAGTCGGAGATCATGCCGTGCTTGACGCACTCGGCCAGCCCGCAGGCGAGTTCCCGACGCGGCAGGCTCGAGAGCACCTCGGGGTCGGCGAGGACCCCCAGCGGCTGCCAGAAGGCACCAACCAGGTTCTTCCCGAGGGTGTTGTCGGGCAGCGGCAGGTTCACGCCGGTCTTGCCCCCGATGGAGGCGTCCACCATCGCCAGGAGGGTGGTGGGCACGTGCAGCAGGGGGATCCCCCTCAGCCAGCTCGCGGCGACGAACCCCGCGAGGTCCCCGACGATCCCCCCTCCGACCGCGACCACCACGCTGGAGCGATCGATGTGCTCGCGGGCGGCGGCCTCCAGGAGCGCGGAGAACGCGGGCAGGGACTTGTTGGTCTCGTCCGCCTCGACGGTGCCGAAGGCGAGCCCGAAGCCGGCCGCCTCGATCGAGGCGGCGACATCCTCCGCGAAGGTCTCCGCGACCGACTCGTCGGCGATCAGCAGGACGCTGCGTCCGGGACGGAAGTCGACCAGCTGCCGAAGGCGCTCGCCGCACTGGGAACGCAGCCCCGGCTCGACCACCACCTGGTACGAGCGGTCCGCGAGTCTGACGTCGATGGTGCTCACGAATGGCCTCCCTGCGGACGATGATCGTTCCTCGGCCCCGGCACATCAAGCGCCGCGGCGGGATCGTCGGGAAGTTCCCCGCGTTTCCCGCGGGACCCGGGGGCCTGCCGGGGACCCGCACCCGCCGGGCATCGTCGGTCGGGGCGAACAGGCACCGGGGGATCCGCCCGTCGCCGGAGCGGGCTCCGGTCGGGGGGACGAGACCATGAAAACGGGCGCGGCCCCGAACGGAGCCGCGCCCTGGATGACCCCAAGGGGATTCGAACCCCTGTTCCCAGGATGAAAACCTGGTGTCCTGGACCTGACTAGACGATGGGGCCGCCGACTCCATCTTATCGCGGAGTTCCCCGGGGGCAAGGCGCTGGCACGCGGGCGCTCCTGCTACGCTTTCGCGATGCCGAGCGCCCGCCCGATCATCCTCTGCCCGCTGCACGTCGAACGACGCGCCCTGCTCGCCGGCTGGACCGGGGACGCGATCGAGGTGTCCTGCTGCGGACCCGGCCACGAGGGCATCGCCCGGTGGGCGGGGGCCAACCGGCGGCTGGACCGCCCCGTGATCCTGGCCGGACTGGCCGGCAGCCTGGTCGAGGACCACCGCCCCGGGGACGTGGTGGAGGTGACCGGCGCGGTGCGACCGGGCGCCCCCGTCAAGGAGACCACCTGGCGGCTGCCCGGCCGGCTCGAACTGCCGAGGGTCCTGGCGACCTCCAGCACCCGACTGGTCAATTCCCGACCCGCGAAGCGTGCCCTGCACTCGACGCTGGGGGCGGGCGTGGTGGACATGGAGTCCCTGACCTTCGTGCAGAAGGGACTCGAGCTGGGCTGGCAGTTCGGGATCGTCCGCGCGATCAGCGACGGGCTCGACGACACCCTGCCGCCGGGATGCGACCGCTGGGTCGACCACCGCGGGCGGGTCGCCCCCGCGGCGGTGCTCTCGAGCGTGCTCCGTTCCCCCTCCCTGGTCGGTCGGATGCGGGAGATGGGACGGTTGACCACGAGCGCCATGGGTCGACTGGCGGGGGTGCTCCAGCAGGCGTTCGCGGAGCCGGGACGATGAACGCCACTGCCTCCACGAACCCGCGCACGGTGGTGCTCTTCGGAGGCACCTTCGACCCCCCCCACCTGGCCCACGTCGCCCAGGCGATGACCGCCGCGGAACGCCTCGGGGCCGGGGAGGTGGTGTTCATCCCCAACGCCTCCAACCCCCAGAAGACCGAGACCGCGCCGACCGCCGCCCACCACCGGCTGGCGATGCTGGAGCTGGCCCTCGACGGACACCCCCGGGCGACCATCAGCCGGGTGGAGCTCGAACATCCCGGTCCCAGCTACACGGTGGACACCCTTCGACGGCTGGTCCGGGAACCTTTCCTGGAGGGGGCCCGGCTGCGACTGCTGATCGGGGCGGACCAGGCCCTGAACTTCACCACCTGGAAAGACTGGGAGGCGATCGAGCAAATGGCCGAACCAGTGGTCATGCCCCGTCCCCCCCACACCCATGACCGGCTGCTGGCCGAATACGAGGCTTTTTACCCCGGGACCGCCGACCGCTGGAAGGGGCGCACCCTGGACATGCCGGTGGTGGAGGGCTGCTCGACGGACCTGCGCCCGATGATCGCCGCGGGGCGCTCGCTGGAGGGGCTGCTGGATCCGGCGGTCGAAGGGTACGTTCGGCGACATCGACTCTACGGATGGGGTGATCCAACGGCTACCATCGAGACGTCATGAACCAGGTCGCCTCCCCAATCAACTCCGTGGCGTTCGTCAGCCTCGGCTGCCCGAAGAACCTCGTGGACAGCGAGAAGATGCTCGGCACCCTCGTCCAGGACGGGCTGGAGCTGGTCTCCGACCACGACGAGGCGGACGCGATCGTGGTGAACACCTGCGGGTTCATGGAGTCCTCCAAGGACGAATCCCTGGAGGTGATCCGGGAGGCGATCCAGCGCAAGGAATCCGGGGACCTCAGCCGGGTGGTGGTCGCGGGCTGCCTGGTCCAGCGCCACCGGGCCAAGCTGCTCCAGTGGGCGCCCGGGATCGACGCGATGATCGGGGTCTTCGACCGCGACCACGTGCTGGAGGCGGTGCGCGGGGTCGCCCCGCCGCGGGAGAACGCGATCGAGTCCCCGGAGGCCCCCCGCTACTGGATCTCCGGCAACGCCCTGCAGGCCGCGGGCGAACGCGGGATGGAGACCACCGGCCTGACGGTGCACGGCAAGGACGGCAAGGGGATCGGCTACTTCGAGGACGACGCCCAGCGGCTCCGCCTGACCCCGCGGCACTGGGCGTACCTCCGGGTCTCGGAGGGCTGCAACCAGAAGTGCGCCTTCTGCACCATCCCCTCGATCCGCGGCAAGATGCGCTCCAAGGGGGTGGACCGGATCGTCGAGGAGGCGCGGGCCCTGGTCAACGAGGGGTGCTTCGAACTGAACCTGATCGGGCAGGACACCACCAGCTTCGGCTACGACGTCGGCTACTCGGCGGGCCTGGTCGGGATGCTGGAGTCGGTCGACGAGGTGCTGGAGGAGGCGGGCGGCGGCTGGGCGCGCCTGATGTACGCCTACCCGACGTTCTTCGACGACGAGATGATCGACGCGATCGCCAGGCTGCGGAACGTGGTCAACTACATCGACATGCCCCTGCAGCACGCGAGCGACGCGATCCTGGACTCGATGCGCCGCGACGTGCGCGCGGACCAGCAGGCCGCCCTGATCCACAGGCTCCGGGACCGCATCCCGGGGATGGCCATCCGCACCACCTTCATCACCGGGTTCCCCGGGGAGACCGAGGACGACCACCGGAGGCTGATGGACTTCGTGGAGGAGATGGAGTTCGAGGCGATGGGCGTCTTCCGCTACTCCCGGGAGGCGGGCACCCCCGCCGGCCGGATGGACCGCGACCCCGACCTGCACGTCCCGGACGAGGTCAAGCTGCGCCGGGAACGGGAGCTGATGCTGCTGCAGCAGCGGATCGCCTTCGAGAACGCCGCCTACCTCGCCGAGCACCGGGTCCAGCTGGACGTCCTGGTCGACGCCCCCGCGGCGGGGGGCACCGAGGGACGCGCGACGCCGGGGGTGAACGACTCCGGCAACCGGCTCCACGTGGGACGGGCCTACCACCAGGCACCCCAGATCGACTCCCTCACCTACCTCAGCTCGCGGGAGGCGCTGAGCCCCGGGGAGCTCGTCCGCTGCACGATCGTGGACAGCGACGGCTACGACCTGGTCGCCCAGCCCTCGGCGGAGCTCGAAACCCGGTTCAACCTTCCGGTGGTCGCCGGCTGAGGCCCGGGTGCTTCGCCTATCATTCCGCCAGCAGTCCCCTCCCACCAACCCACGTCCGGCACCTCCGTGAACATCCGTAACTTCTCGATCATCGCCCACATCGACCACGGCAAGAGCACCCTCGCGGACCGTCTGCTGCAGGAGACTCGTGCCGTCGACGAGCGCAAGCACAAGGACCAGCTGCTGGACTCGATGGACCTCGAGCGGGAACGGGGGATCACCATCAAGGCCGCGGCGGTCACCGTCCCCTGGGAGTTCGGGGGCGAGCACTACCAGCTGAACTTCATCGACACCCCCGGGCACGTCGACTTCACGTACGAGGTGTCCCGGGCGCTGACCGCCTGCGAGGGCGCGGTCCTGGTGGTGGACGCGGCCCAGGGCATCCAGGCCCAGACCGTGGCCAACGCCTACCTCGCGGTGGAGAACGACCTCGAGCTGATCCCGGTGATCAACAAGATCGACCTGCCCGCGGCGGACCCGGTCCGGGTCGCGATGGAGATCGAGCAGGTCCTGGGCCTGCCCGCGGAGGACTGCATCCAGGTCTCCGCGAAGACCGGGGAGGGCATCCGCGAACTGCTGGACGCGATCTGCGAGAAGCTCCCGGACCCCCCCGCCCCCACCACCGACAAGCTGCGGGCCCTGATCTTCGACAGCCACTACGACGACTACCGCGGGGTGGTGGTCTCGACCAGGGTCTTCGACGGCAAGCTCTCGGTCGGGCAGAAGATCCTGATGATGGGCACCGGCCGCCCGTGGACCGTCACCGACCTCGGCAAGAACACCCCCTTCCCGGTCCAGGTGAAGGAACTCGGCACCAACGAGGCCGGGTGGATGGTGGCCTCGATCAAGACCCTCGGCGACGTGCGGGTGGGCGACACCATCACCCTCCAGTCCGATCCCGCGCCCGAGGCGCTGCCCGGCTACGAGGAACCGAAGCAGATGGTCTTCTGCGACTTCTATCCCGCGACCTCCGCGGGGGGCGGCAAGAAGGGCGACTTCGAGACCCTGCGCGAGGCGATGGAGCGCCTCCACATCAACGACGCCAGCTTCACCTACGAGGTCCAGCACTCCGAGGCCCTGGGGTTCGGGTTCCGCTGCGGGTTCCTCGGCCTGCTGCACATGGACATCGTCCAGGAGCGGATCGAGCGCGAGGGTGGGGTGGAGATCGTCCAGACCGCGCCCACCGTGTCCTACATGATCGACCTCAAGGACGGCTCCAGCGTGGAGATCCAGAACCCCGCGGACCTGCCGGACCCCAACCACATCGAGGGGATCCGGGAACCGATCGTCAAGCTCGAGATGATCTGCCCCGAGGACAACATCGGGGACCTGATGAAGCTCTGCGACGCGAGGCGCGGGATCTTCAAGTCCCAGCAGTACCTCAGCGAGACGCGGCAGATCCTCGACTTCGAGCTGCCGCTGGCGGAGATCATCTACGACTTCTACGACAAGCTGAAGTCGATCACGCGCGGCTACGGGACCATGGACTACGAGATCATCGGGTACCGGCAGGACAACCTCTCGAAGGTGTCGATCATGGTCAACGGGCAGCCGGTCGAGGCCCTCAGCCTGATCTGCCACCGCAGCAACGCCGAGCACCGCAGCCGGGCGATCCTCGCCAAGCTCCGCAAGCAGATCGACCGCCACCAGTTCGAGATCGCGCTGCAGGCCGCCATCGGGGGGAAGATCATCGCCCGGGAGACGGTGAAGGCGCTCCGGAAGAACGTGACCGCGAAGTGCTATGGTGGCGACATCACCCGCAAGCGGAAGCTGCTCGAGAAGCAGAAGGCGGGCAAGCAGAGAATGAAGACCATCGGCAGCGTCAACATCCCCCAGGAAGCGTTCATGGCCGTGCTCGAACAGGAATGACCACGGCCGACCACGAATCGGAGAAGCCCCCACCATGCGCACCACCGACCGACTCCTCGTACTCACGGCGATCGTCGTCGCCTGCCTCGCCCTGCTGAGGGTCGGCGGGTCCAGCGGCGTCGCGGACCCCGTCGGACACTGGCTGGAGACCCTCGGTCCCGCGGAGAGCCTCGAGCTCACGGGAACCGACCCCCTGCTGGTGCGGAACGCCGACGGCCGGATCGGCTGGGGCGAGGAACCGACCTCCCGGGCCTGGAGCATCGGCTCCGTCCACATCGACGACGTGATCAAGAAGCTCCTCCAGACCGAGGACTACCTCGGGGAACGGGAGGAGCTCCAGACCGAGCTCAAGGAGATCGAGGCCGAGTTCAACGAACGGGCCCAGGAGATCCAGGGCGAGTACGGGGAGATCGGGGAGGACGACCCGCAGTTCCCGGAGGCCCAGGGCCGGATGCAGGCGCTCATGCAGGAGTACCAGCAGTTCACCCAGCTCTCCCGCGGCCGGATCACCAAGCTGGAGGCCGAGCAGCTCGAGCGCAGCTACCGCGAGCTGATCGAGGCGACGGAGATCGTGGCCGACCAGCGCTCGATCGACTTCGTGTTCAGGTTCATCCCCACCGCGGAGGTCTTCGGCACCCAGAACGCGGAGCAGGCGATGCTGCAGATCCAGCTGCGCACCTTCCTCAAGTACCCGGAAGCCGTCGACATCACCGGCCAGGTGATCGAGGAGCTGGACCTGGAGTAGCCTCGAGCCGCGCCCGGATCGCACGCTCGAATTCCGCGCGGAGCACCCCCGCGACCTCGGCGAGGGGGGGACATCGGTCCCCGAGCTCCCGACGGAGGCTGGTCACCGACCGGTCCGCGATCCCGCAGGGGACGATCAGGTCGAAGTGGCCGAGGTCGGGATCCACGTTGAGCGCCAGTCCGTGCATCGAGCACCAGCGACTGAGCCGCACCCCGAGGGCCGCGATCTTGCGGGCCCGCGGGGTCCCCGGCTCCAGCCAGACCCCGGTCGCGTCCGGGTCCCGCTCCCCCACCAGTTCATAGGTGGCGAGGGTGCGGATGACGACCTCCTCCAGGAGCCTGAGGTAGGTGTTGATGCGAAGCCCCAGGAGGTTGAGGTCGAGGATCGGGTAGGCGACCAGTTGCCCGGGGCCGTGGTAGGTGACGTCACCCCCCCGATCGGTCTCGACCAGCTCGATCCCCCGCTCGGCGAGCTGCCGGGCGGAGACCAGCAGGTGCTCCCGGGCCCCCGGGCGCCGGGTGATGGTCACCACCGGGGGATCGTGTTCCAGGAGGAAGACGTGCAGCCCCCCCGACGTGGAGCCGGCCTCGCGGGACCCGACCACCTCCGCGTGGCGCTGGCGCTGGAGCTCCAGGGCCTCCCGGTAGGCGATCCGCCCCAGCTCCTCGAAGACCGGGGAGGGCGGGTTTGGGGGTGATTCGGCCATCCGAACAGGGTAGCGTCGGGGGGACGGACGGGGCTGTGGATCTCCGGTGGTGGTGGAGAGTACACTGGTCGCGTGCCCAGGATACACCCCTCAGCCATCGTGGACGATCAGGTCGAGCTCGCGGACGACGTCGAGATCGGGCCACGATGCGTGATCAGCGGGCCGGTCAGCATCGGTTCGGGGACCAGGCTGATCGGTGACTGCTGGATCAACGGCCCGACCTCCATCGGATCCGGCAACCGCATCTACCCCTTCACCACCATCGGGTTCGCCCCCCAGTCCCGGAGCGTCGACCCCGAGCATGCCGGCTGCGGGGTCCGGATCGGGAGCCACAACGTGATCCGGGAGCACGTCACGATCAACCGCGCCATGACCGAGGCCGGACCCACCAGCATCGGCGACCACTGCTACATCATGGCCCAGGCGCATGCCGGACACGACTGCAACGTCGGCAACGAGGTGACCCTCGCGAACTCGGTGCAGCTGGCGGGCCACACCATCGTGGAGGACGAGGTGACGATCGGAGGCGGCACCTGCGTGCACCAGCACGTCCGGGTCGGCTTCGGCTCCATGCTGAGCGGGGGCGCGGCGACCACCCACGACGTGCTGCCCTGGTTCGTGGTGACCGCGACCAACGTGGCGGCGAGCGTCAACCTGGTGGGCATGCGGCGGCAGAACATGACCGGGGAGGAGATCGCGACGGTTCGCTGGGTCTACAAGATCATCAATCGGCGGGGACTCTCCCTTCCCTCCGCGATCGAGGAGATCCGGCAGCGGGCCGCGGAGTCGGACGACCGCATCATGGACCGATTCGTCGAATTCCTCGATCGCTCCCAGCGACCGATCTGCACCGCCTTTCACTCCCGCTCGCGCAGCGGCTACGACGTCCGGACCGTCTGAGCGACGAGGGACGGCGAACTCGCGCAAGGAAGCGCCCGTGTCGATCAGCTTTCAGGTCCTCGGTTCCTCCAGCAGCGGCAACGCCACGGTGCTCAGCGTCGAGGTCGACGGCGACACCCGCCACCTGCTCCTGGACGCGGGGCTGGGCCCCCGCACCGTCGCGGAGCGACTGGCCAGCTGCGACCTGCACGGCATCGGGATCGACGCGATCGTGCTCACCCACGCGGATTCCGACCACATGCGATCCAGCTGGCGGCGCACCCTGCTGCGCCACCGGATCCCCGTCCACGTGGCCGCCAGCCACCGCGACGAGGCGGAGGGCCGTGGCGTGCCCCGGGAACTGCTTCGCGTCTTCCGGGGGGCCTTCGTCCCCATCCCGGGGGTCCGGTTCGATCCGGTGCGCACCCCCCACGACGACCGCGGCAGCGCCGCCTTCCGGATCGAGTGCGGCTCGTCGGTGGTGGGCTGGGCGACCGACCTGGGACGGGTGGACGACCGCCTCCTGGAGCACCTCTCCGGCATCCACGCGCTGGGCATCGAGTCCAACTACGACCCCGGCCTCCAGCAGGCCTCGGACCGACCCGGGTTCCTGATCGAGCGGATCACCGGTGGACGGGGGCACCTCTCCAACCAGCAGTGCCTGGACGCGGTCCGGGTCCTGGACGATCGATCCGCCGGCCGGGACGGGCTGGAGACGGTGGTGCTGCTGCACCTCTCCCGGGAGTGCAACTGCCGGGACCGGGTCCGGTCCCTCTGGGAGAGGACCGCACCCGGGCTGGCCCGGCGGATGGAGATCAGCTGGCCGGACCGGATCGGCCCCCGGGTCCGACTCGGCGGGGCGGTCTCGAACCAGGAGCAACTCGGACTCTTTGGCTGACATTTGGCCACCGGGGTCCTGGAACTCGATATTCTCCCTGCTGGCATGAGCGATCGAATCCTGCACGAGTGCGGTCTCGCGATGATCCGGCTGAGGAAGGACCTCGACTGGTACCGGAACGCCTACGACGATCCCTTCTGGGGGCTGCACCGGCTGTTCCTGCTGATGGAGAAGCAGCACAACCGAGGCCAGGACGGGGCGGGGATCGGGACCGTGAAGTTCGACATGCCGCCGGGGGATCGCTTCCTCGAGCGGCTGCGCTCCGCCAAGACCAATCCGATCGAGCGACTGTTCGACCGTGCGATGGAGCCCGCGAACCGGCTCTCGAAGAACCAGCTGCGGGACCTCGACGCGCGATCGCTCAAGCGCCGGGTCCCCATGCTCGGCGAGGTGCTGATCGGGCACCTCCGCTACGGCACCCACGGGGGGCAGACCACGGACGCCTGCCACCCGCTGGTCCGCCGCAACAACGTGGCGAGCCGGAACCTGGCCCTGGCGGGGAACTTCAACCTCACCAACGCGGAGGAGCTGCACCGCAAGCTGGTGGAGTACGGCCTGCACGTGGTCGGGGATTCCGACACCCAGGCGGTGATGGAGCGCATCGGCTACATGATCGACCGCGAGCACAACATGCTCGCGAGCACCATGGGCGAGGGGTCCTTCGCCAACCTGCGTGGCCGGGAGCTCGCCAAGGAGGTGTCCCGCCAGCTGGACCTGAACCGGATCCTCCGCAAGGCGACGATGGACTTCGACGGGGGCTGGGTGCTGGGCGGACTGCTCGGCAACGGCGACATGTTCAGCTGCCGGGACCCCGCGGGGATCCGGCCGGCCTTCATGCACGTGAACGAGGAGGTGGTGGCGGTCGCCAGCGAGCGGCCCGCCCTCTGCACGGTGTTCAACGTCCAACCGGAGGAGATCCGGGAACTCCCCCCCGGTCACGCCCTGGTGGTCAAGCGAAGCGGCGAGTACTCGGTCGAGCCCTACATCGACCCCCTGCCCCCCCGCCGCTGCACCTTCGAGCGCATCTACTTCAGCCGCGGCAACGACCGGGACATCTACCGGGAGCGGAAGAACCTCGGCCGCAACCTGGTCCCGGAGATCCTGCGGGAGATCGACGGGGACCTCGACCACTCGGTCTTCGGCTTCATACCCAACACCGCGGAGACCGCGTACCTCGGGATGATCGAGGGGCTCGCCCAGCAGTCGCGGGATCGCGCGGTCGAGGAGATCCTGGGCCTGGTCGAGTCGGGCAGGGCGACGCGCGAGGGGGTGGAGGCCGCGCTGCGAAGCCAGCCGCGGGTCGAGAAGATCGCCCAGAAGGACCAGCGGCTGCGCACGTTCATCACCCACGACTCGGCGAGGAAGAACCTGGTCGGCCACGTCTACGACCTCACCCGGGGGGTCGCGGGCCCCGAGGACACCCTGGTGGTGATCGACGACTCGATCGTCCGCGGCACGACGCTGCGCGAATCGATCATCACCATGCTCTCGCGGCTCAGGCCCCGCAAGATCGTGATCGCCTCCAGCGCACCCCCCATCATGTACCCCGACTGCTACGGGATCGACATGAGCCAGCTGGGACGGTTCATCGCCTTCGAGGCCGCGGTGGCGATGCTGCGCGAACGTGGAGAGGGAGACCTGCTGGAGGAGATCGAGGCGGCCTGCCTCGCGCAGCGGGAACTCCCCGACGAGGAGCTCGAGAACCACGTGCGACGAATCTACGAACCGTTCTCGCACCAGGAACTCTGCGACCGGATCGCGGGGCTCATACGTTCCGACCAGCTGGACTGGGACGGGGAGATCTCGGTGATCTACCAGACGGTGGAGGGGCTCCGGGACGCGATGCCCGGCTTCACCGGCGACTGGTACTTCACCGGCGACTACCCCACCCCGGGCGGCCTGCGGGTCCTGAACACCGCCTACCTCAAGTGGCGTCGGAACGACGAAAGTCGGGCCTACGAGTCGTCAATCGCCCCCCAGGAGGGCGGCGCCGGGGTCAGTTCGAGCTGATAACCCCCTCCAGACGCCCGGAGCGGGGATCGGGACCGGCCTGAATCTTGACGCAGGGCCCCCAAGGTGGTTCAATGCGCGACTCCACTTCCCACCCGTGGGAAGGGCGGTACACGTTCCACAGAACCCCGGAAGGAACCCCATGGCCCGATACCTGGGACCGAAGGTCAAGCTCTCACGACGCGTCGGCGTGCCGATCGCGGACATCCCCAAGCACACCTCCAAGCGGCAGCTCTCCCCTCCCGGGATGCACGGCTTCCGTGGCCGCAGGGTGAAGGACTACGGGATCCGCAAGGACGAGAAGCAGAAGCTCCGGTACCACTACAACGTCATGGAGAAGCAGTTCCGTCGGTACCTCGCCGAGGCCACCCGTCGACCGGGCAACACCGGAGAGAACCTCCTGCAGCTCCTGGAGTGCCGGCTGGACAACGTGATCCGCCGCGCGGGGCTCACCCGGACCATCTGGGCGGCAAGGCAGTTCGTGGTCCACGGGCACCTGCTGGTCAACGGCCACAAGGTCGACCGGCCCAGCTACCGGGTCAAGCCCGGAGACGTGATCACCGTCCGGAGCAAGGATTCCTCGACCAAGCTGGCCCGCGAGAACATGGAAAGCCTGGCCGGTCACATGGTCCCGGGCTGGATCGAGGTCAACCCCGCCGAACTGACCAGCAAGGTCGTGGCGCAGCCCACCTCCGACCAGATCCCCTTCGACGTGAACACCAACCTGATCGTGGAATTCTACCGCTAGTCTCGGGACCCGGATTCCCTCGAACCCCAGGTCGCGAGGCTCGCCCACGGGAGCCTCCTCATGTTCAAGTTCCTTCGCCAGTACCAGGGCTGGATCCTCGCGGTGTTCGGGACCATCCTGCTGATCAGCTTCCTGCTCCCCCAGGCGATCCAGGGGCTCTCCCAGTACGCCGCCCAGACCGGCGGGGACTGGGCGAAGGTCGGGGACGGCGAGACCGTCACCACCGGACGACTGCAGGAGATCCAGGGGGAGCTGCGCATCCTCGAACTGGCGAGCAACGCCTTCATCAACCTCCTGGGTGCGGACAAGGATCCCGCCTACTGGTACCTGCTCAGTCGCGAGGCCGAGCAGGCCGGGCTGGTGGGCGGCCCGGGTTCCGGCGAGCAGATGGCGGAGTCGATGGCGCTGCAGTCCAACGGTGCGCTCACCGCCACCACCCTGATCGCCCGCTTCCAGGGCACCTCCGGCTTCAACACCCAGCAGGCGCTCCAGACCCTCGCGAAGGTCCAGGGCGTCGGCCGGCTCACCCAGCAGTTCCAGACCGCGGCGCGGTTCTCGGATGTCCGACTCCGGAACACCGCCGCGAAGCTCGCGCTGGCGGTGGACGCGGACCTCGTGATCATCGACGCCCGGGAGAACGGCACCGAGGACTCCGTCGACGACGACCGGTCCCCCATCGAGGACGCGACGCTCCAGGCCCAGTTCGACGCCTACAAGGACCAGCTGCCGGGCACCGGCGAGGACGGGTTCGGCTACAAGCTCGAGGACCAGGCCCGGCTCGAATGGCTGGTGGTGGATCGCGAGCAGGTCAAGGAGGCGATCGCGGCGGGAGCCGGCCTGGACCCGATCGAGATGCGCAAGGCCTTCCTCAAGGATCCCACCCGCTTCGGCGCGATCAAGCTCGAGGGCGCGGAACCGGAATTCAGCGACTACCGGGAGACGGTCCAGCAGGTGATGGCCGACGAGGCGCTGGACGAGCGCATGCAGGCGATCACCAAGTTCCTCAACGACCAGATCCAGCTCCCGCGCCGCGGGCTCGTGCGGGAGGACGGCGAATTCGTGCTCCCCGAGGACTGGGACGACCAGCGCGCCGACTACCAGGCGCTCGCCGGGTCGATGGTGGAGGAATTCGAGCTCCAGCAGGCACCGGTGGTCTCCGGCTCCGAAGGGACCCTGACCGCGGCCCAGATCGACGAGGTCGAGGGACTCGGCAAGAGCCGGTCGTCGAAGTTCGGCACCCGGGCCACCACCGCGTCGGAGTACGTGATGTCGGCGGCGGAATTCGGCCGCGAGGACATCATCCCCGCCCAGGTGGGCATCTCGAGTCCGGTGTTCACCGATCTCGATGGCAACCTCTACCTCTTCAGGGCCACCGAGGCCCTGCCGGAGCGGGTCCCCGGCGGGCTCGACGAGGTCAGGGAACGGGTCGAAACCGACGTCCGGAACATCCAGCGGTTCAAGCGGCTCGTGGAGTCGCTCCCGGAACTCAAGAAGGAAGCGGAGCAGTCCGGGCTCCAGGCGGTGGCGGATCGCTTCGGGGTGGACATCGACTTCCAGGCGAGCATCGCGGAAGCCAACCCCCAGTTCCTGCGCTTCGGCGTGAAGTCCCCCACCCGGATCAGCGGACTCGACTCCTCCACCTCGGTGGTCCAGCAGATCGTTGAACGCGCCGAGCAGCTCGACTACACCGTCCCGAGCGGGGACCTCCCCGCCTCGGACCGGATCTTCTTCGTCACCGACGAGGACAACCTGGTGGTGGTCGGCGTCCAGGTCGCGGCGATCAAGCCCATGACGCAGGAGTCGTGGCGGGAGCTCGCGAGTTCGCAGGGGCTCTTCGGCATCATGGCGACCGAGGAGACCGCGGGCGACCTCCTGGAGACCTTCTCGCTGAAGGCACTGCGCAAGCGGCACAACTTCCGGTACGTCGACCGCGAGACCCAGGCCACCGCGGAGGCCGAGGACATGGCGTCCGAGGACCCCGCCCCGGACGGCTCCGGTGACGACCAGACCGCGGACGCGACCGCGTCGACCGAGCAGGCCTCGAGCTGATCCCCATTCGAGTCGAAACTCAGCTGACCCGGGATCCCGGGGCCACGGTCCCGTCGATCGAGACCACCCGGACCTCGCGCTCGTCGCCCTCGCCGGTGACCTCGCTGGCGGCCAGGATCATCCCCTGGCTGATCTCGCCGCGCAGCGTGCGCGGCTCGAGGTTGGCGACGATCACCACCTGCCGACCGACCAGTGAAGCGGGGTCGTACCACGCCTTGATCCCCGCGCAGACCTGACGGCCCTCGGGGGTCCCGTCGTCGAGGGTGACCTTCAGCAGCTTGTCGGCGTTGGGGTGGGCCTCGCAGGCGGTGACGGTGGCGACCCGGAGGTCGAGCTTGCTGAAGTGTTCGAAGTCGATGTTCGGAAGCTGGTCGGTCATGGCGTTGTGTTCCCGGGTGGGTTGGTGTGGGTCGATCGGGGTCCGGCGTCAGAGTCCGAGGGCCTGGGCGTCGCGTTCGCTGAGCATGCCCCCGTCGGAACGGAGGGAGACGGTCCCGTCGCGTTTCCATGATCGTTCGCAGCGGGGTTCCTCGCGCAGGTCCTCGACCTCGATCTCCCCGAGCCCGTGGAGGAACCGGGCGCGACTGACCCCGCAGAGGTCGGCGAAGTCCTCGAGGAACGGCAGGAAGCGGTCCTCCGGGTCCGGGACCACGACCCCGGCATCCAGGGGGTTCTCGATGCCCCGCCCCTTCGCGGCCTCCAGGGCCTTGAGGACGCCCTCCATCTGCGCCATCACCGCGGGCCATTCCGGTGCGCTCTCGTAGGACAGCCCGAGGTGGGCGGACTCGAACAGGCGGGCGTCCGCACCATGCAGCTCGGTGAAGGCCTCCGCCGCGGTGTGCGGCACGAAGGGCGCCAGCAGCCGACAGAGCAGGTCGCAGAGGACGTGGACGGTGGTCTGGCAGCGACGACGGCGGGGTGAGTCGGGGGCGTCGCAGTACAGCCGGTCCTTCACCGCGACGCAGTAGGTCGCGGACACCGCGTCGTTGCAGAAGTCGAAGAGCGCGAGGTGCGCCTCCCGGAAGGCATATCGATGCAGGGCGTCCCGGACGTGGCGTTCGACCTGGGCGGCGTGGCCGAGGATCCAGCCGTCGACGCCGTGGGGTTCGATCTCATCCAGGGCCACGCGATCCCGTTCCGGCACGAAGTCATCGAGGTTCGAGAGCAGGAACCTGAGGGTGTTCCGGATCTTCCGGTAGCTCTCCCCGGCGAGCCGGAAGAACTCCTTGTCGACCTTCACGTCGCCGTCGAAGGCGAGGGAGGAGACCCACCAGCGGCACACGTCCGCCCCGTAGTCCTTGAGGAGCTCCTCGACGTTCAGGGCGTTGCCGCTGGACTTCGACATCTTGCGACCGTCCTTGTCGACCATGAACCCGTGGGTGATCAGGGTCCGGAACGGCGGGGCGCCGGTGGCACCCAGGGCGGGCAGCAACGAGGCCTGGAACCAGCCGCGGTGCTGGTCGGATCCCTCGAGGTAGAGGTCGATGGGGAAGCCGAGGTCCCGTTCCCGGGCCACCGCGTTCCAGCTGGAACCGGACTCGAACCAGACGTCGAAGATGTCGTACATCTTCTCCAGCGAGGCGGGATCGATCCCGGCGGGCGCCTCGGGATCGGAGGTCGGGTCGTAGTCGGCGAGCAGCTGGGCCGGGGACTCGAGGAACCAGGCATCGCTGCCACGGGCGCGGAACACCCCGGCGATCGCCCGGACGCTGGCGGCGGTGAGGAAGACGCTTCCGTCGGGCTGCCGGAAGGCGGGGATCGGGAGACCCCAGGC
>PKCS01000016.1 GCA_002862305.1 Phycisphaerae bacterium
CCCGAACGCCCCGTCGTATCCCACCGAGATCGACGTGTTCCACGACGGCGCCCAGAGCAGCTGGACCCCGGTGTAGAACTGGCTGACGTTCCCGTTCCCGGCATCCGCGCTCACCTGCGGGAGGCCACCGGGAAGGCTGAAGCTGGCGTTGCCGTAGTCGATGTACTGGCCCTGGTACCCGCCACGACAGCTCACCCTGAGCTCCGGAGCGAGCAGCCACTCCCCGGCCATCCCGATCCGACCGTCGAGCAGCGAGAAATCCCCGCCCGAATACTGGCTGGATCCACCTGGCTGGTCCACGGATCCCGAGTAGTTCAGCAGGGAGTATCGAAGCGACGCCTCGGGCTGGAGCGCGAAGGTCTCGGACAGCGCGATCCGGGCGCCCACGGCGCCCTCGACGTCGAACTCCCAGCCATCCAGGGAATAGTTCGACTCCGCGAAGACCGGTGACTCCTGGGTGCCGTCCGCGGTGTTGTATCCCCCGCCGATCGAGAAGATGGCGTACTGCTCGTAGTCCTCCGTCACCCCGCTCCAGGAGATGAATGGAGTGCCTCGGAAGCTGTTGACGGTCGTGTCCCCGAGCGAGCCGTCCAGCGTGGCCTCGATGTTCTCCCAGCCCGCGTTGATTCCGAGGGTGATGCCGTCGGCCAGTGCGACCCCCCAGCCGGCGGCCACCCCGACCCGGGTGGCGCTGTATCCGACCACGCTGGCGACCCCGTCCATGTCCTCCCATCGACCCCAGCCGTCGACGAAGAGCGTCTGGAAGACATCCGAATCGACCTGCTTCTCTTTGGGGCGTCCCCTGGTGATCTGCACCGCGGATTCCTCCTGCAGGCCGGCAAGGAGGGCCGGGTTCATCCGGTCGGATGACTTGATCATGCCGGGAGCCCTGGTGCCGATCGCCACCTCGCGGAGGTTGCGCCGGGTGACGTTGAAGTACATGCTGTCCGCCGTCACCCGTTCCGCGACGTGCTCGCTCTGCGGGAGCAATCCCAGCGCGATCGCCGATTGGTAGGACGACTGGCTCTGTGCGCGGGCATCGAGCCAGGAAAGGAGCTCCGCGGAACCACCGTTCGGATTGGCGACGGCATCGGGGATCAGTGCGTTGAGGCTTTGCCCGATCGACTGGAAGTCACCCGCCGGGGTCTGGTAGTCCGCCTGGATCGTTGCGTACAGCTCGCTGAACGCACCCCCCTGGGTGTCGGTCTCGATCTCGATCTGGCGGGTCACGAGGTTGGTGGTCGCATCCCAGAGTCCGAGGGTCGCGTTCACGAACGTGTTCCCCAGCTGGGAGCCGTTGGAGAGGAGGGTCAGCCTGGTCTCGGTGGAGATCCACGGGTCGCCGTCCTCGTGGAGGAGCTCGACGTGGATGTTGGTGTTGGGCAGGAACTGGAAATTGAGGATGCTCGTCGCCTCGAAGTACGGCGCCACGTGCGCACTCGGGTCCCCCGGCTGGTACGTGGAATGGTCGTAGTACACCCAGAGCCCGGCATCCGCCCCGAAGTTCGTGAGGACGGCCGAGCCTCCGGCTCCCCCGATCAGGAGCGTGCCCTGCCCCAGGCGGTCCCCGCCCAGCAGCCAGCCATCGTTGATGGCCAGCGCGGTGATCGGGCTGAATCCGGACAGGTCCACCTGGCCGTTGCCACCGAAGGTCCCGCCTCCGTTCACGGTCACGGGGGCTACCAGCGTGGGCAGTTGCGGCACGCCGGGCAGGACCGGGGTGATCAGGACCGTCGCCCCGTCGTTCACGAACAGCCCGCCCTGCTGCAAGAAGCCGCCGGGCGCCTCGATCCGGTTGCCCGTGGGAATCGAGGTGGCCGGGGCGGTGGCGGTCTCGCCCGCGCCGAGGACCAGAACCGTGTCCTCGCCTGAGACGATGAGGCTGCTTCCGGCCACGAGATTGAAGTTGCCGGCGAAGTGTGACTCGAATCCTCCGTTGACCAGGATGTCCACGCTTCCCGAGGAATTCAGGATGGTTCCGTTCCCGTTGAGGCTTTCGAACTCGTAGCTCGACACCGTGCCCGCGGAACCGGTCCCCCCGAAGTCGATGATGGAGCCTTCGTAGACGAAGAGGTCGATGGATCCCAGGATCTGGGAGGTGCCCTCGAAGATCACGCTCGCCATGTCCATCGGGTCTCCTTCGGTACCGATCACCATGGACCCGTTGAGGCTCAGCAGGCTCTGGCTCTCGAAGACGATCGAGCTGAGCAGGCCGCTCCCACCCAGGTTGGTGAACGTGAGCACGGAGTCCGAGCCGGTCAGGACGAGGTCCCGTGCGAAGGTGATGGTGCGGGGGGCGGTCACCGTGGATTCGACGCCGCTGGCATCGATCAACAGTTCGCCGCTGGCCGTGACGTCGACATCGAAGATCAGCTGGGCGGTCGGGGCGATGACCACCCTGCCGGAGTCGTCGGACATGCCCAGCGTCCCCGGACCACTGAGGGTCAGGCTCGAGCTGGTGTCCCCGCCGGTGGTCGTGATCGAGGTGATGCCATTCAGCAGCCCGAAGACCTCCTCGATGGTGACGTCCACCCCCGGAGTGCTGAGGTCGAAGTTGATGCTCCCACCCACGTTCTGGCCGTTGTTCGACCAGGAGCCCGGACCACCGGTGGTCCACCGAATGAGGTCCTGGAACGAGAGGGTCGCCGGGGCCCCCGAGGAGGCGTTGTAGACGTTGTCCGCCACCTGCGCGTTCGCAGCGGCAGCCGCGAGCAGGCAGGCGAGGGATCCCGGGATGACCGTGTTTCTGAGTCTGTCGCTACGCATCCTGCGTCGATCCTCCGGTTACCGGCCGGTCTCCGGTATCTGTTGGTCAAGGTAACCGGGAGAACGTGGTCACGCCTGCCGCATTGCCCCCGCTGGTCGAATACCGCCAAGATTTCGTCAGAACTCGAAGCTGACGCCCCCGCCGAAGTACTGGTCGTTGGTTCCGTCGAGGGTGCGGCCCTCGTATCGGAAGGAGATGCCCACGTCCCAGGAGGGCATCCAGGTGAGCTGGGTCCCGTAGTAGAGGTTGTTCCGGTCCACCTGGTCCGGCGTTCCGGGCAGGGGCGCGCCTCCGCCGAGCACCCCGGTCTCGAGGTCACCCCCGAAGCTGTAGTTGCCCTGCCAGCCGAGCCTGCCCTCGATGAGCAGTCCGGTTATCGACACCACCTCCAGGCTGGCCCCGGCCCGGCCGATGATCGCATTGAGGTCGTTGGTGTCCACGTCCAGCCGGCCCGCCTGGTTGCCTCCCTCGGTGTAGGAGTCGGTCTGGATGAAGCTGTACACGAACGAGGCCTCGGGAACGAGGTTGAGACCGCCACCCAGGGGGATCCGATAGCCTGCTCCCGCGGAGAAGTCGAGCTGCCACCCACCGGTGCTCCAGGGGTACTCGGCCTGAAGATTGGCGTTCCTGCGAGTGCCGTTCCAGTCGTTGTACCCGCCGGTCAGGGCGAGGTCCACGTTCCAGTCCTCGTTGGCCCACCCGAAGAACGGGCCCACCCGGACGGTGCCGACGTCGACGCTCCCGTAGTCGTCGTTGAGCGTCCCGTTGAAGTCGTCATACCCGACCAGGAGTCCCAGCACGGAGTTGTCGGAGACCTGCCCGCCCACCCCGACCAGGACACCCCACTGGTTGCCGTCCACGCCGATCACGTTGCTCATGTTGTCGAGGTTGATGGTCCGGCCGTACCCCTGCACGAACGCGACCATGTCGTCCTCCTGCTGTCGTCGTCGCCCCGACTCGGCACCCGCCCCGTAGCCGTACTGCGACCTGACCGCGTCCGCCTCGTCCTGGGATGCGAGCAGGGACTGCGAGCTGCGACTGAGCGGACGCCGAGCCGGCCCGGGACGACCGAGCTGGTTGCCGGTCCGCATGTCGCTCAGCGCCTCGTGGTAGGCGTTGAATGCGTTGGTGTCGGAGAGGACCTGGAGGGCGCTGGCGGTTCCCTCGGGTCCCAGCCTGGCGAGTGCTCCCTGGTACTGGCTGACACTGGTGATCTGGTCCAGCTCGTGAAGCAGGTTGATGGCGTTCCCGTTCTCCGATTCGTTCTCGAGCCAGGCACCTCTCTGCTGCACCACCGTGCCACCCCCGCTGGCGGGGGCTTCGTAGTTCGCACCCACCGTGACCACGCCCTCGATCAGAGCCCCGGAGCCGTCGTATGCAAGCTCGAAGGAACGGGTCACGGATCCCCCTTCGAAGCCGTCGAAATTGACGTTCTCCCATGAATCGCCCTCGATGTCGTCCTCGTTGAAGAGGATCCACTGGGTATCGGTCGGGATGTACTGATCTCCGCCGATCGAGACATCGATGTTGCTGTTGCTGCCGAACACGGCGTTGGAGTTGCTGATGATGTCGATGTAGGCCTGGCTGTTCCCGCTGGAATTCTCCGAAGCGATCCAGAAGGTCATGTCGGTTTCCGTCAGATCCAGGTTGACTCCGTCATTCAGGGCGATGTCGAGCGTCCCGTAGTTCGCTCCGAAGATTCCTTCGTCCGTGTTGTACACGCCACTGACCAGTGCCCCGACCGCCAAGCTGCCCCCGGCCGGGTCCTCGAAGAGGCTGAAGTCGAGGATCGAATTGATTCCAGCATAGTTCTCGGAAGATCCTCCACCCAGCGTGGCGCTGACCAGATCGAGCTCACCACCGCTGGCCGGTGCCGCGAGGGGGTCGACCTGGACGCTTCCGCCGTCACTGACCGCCAGCGTGCCAAGGACGTTGAGGTCCCCCACGACGTTGAACGCCGATCCGAAGCCGTCAACCGTGATCGTGGAGGTGGCGCCGATGTTGGTCACGTCGTCGCTGGCGGAACCCGACTGGAGGACACCTACGTTCTGGAGGCTGATCAGTCGGGCATCCAGGGTGTTCAGTGCCCCCCTGAGGTCGAGGGTGCCGTTTCGCACGAGCACGCTGCCCTGCGATCCGAAATCCGCGTCGCCTTCGATGCTGGTGACCCCACCAAGCACTTCGAAGGTGCTGGCACCGGTGATGAGGCCCGCGCTGAAGGCGGTGGTTCCGTAGGACTGGAACAGGCCCCCGCTGAACTCGGCGGCGTCGGCGCCATCAGTGAAGTTGAGCTGGCCTCCGGCCTGATTGATGACCGTACCACCCGTCATGTCGAAGAGGCCGAGATTGGCCGTGCCACCGCTCTGGACCACCATGTTGGTGGAGTCCCCCAGGTTCGTGGTGGTCGCGTTGAGCGTGGCGGCGTTGCCGACCACCACCGCGGCGTCACCTTGAAGTGTCAGGCCGGCCGTGGTGTAGGAGGCGCCATCGACTCCGGGTTCACCCGCGGAGACCTGTGCGGCGAATCCCAGGTCGTCGGTCAGTGCATCCAGGTCTATCCCGCCCACCAGCAGCGCCCCGTATCCGCTGATCGTGGTGTCGGAGGTTCCGGTGCTGACCGCCGCCTCGTCGATGACCTGCATGATTCCCCGTCCCTCTTCCCGGCCAGCCTGATCACCCGAGTAGGCGATCGTCACCCCGTTCACGAAGTCGTAGGTCGTCAGGGCATCTCCCGCCAGCATGAGGCTGGCGTTGTTCAAGGCAAGGGCGAACTCCGTGTCCGGATCCTGGATGTTCGTGCCTCCCGTGAGCAGTGCCCATCCTCCCCCACGAAACGTGAGGGTGCTGTTGATCGCGGTGTTGCCGTCACCGATCGACCCGTTGATGATCAGATTGAAATCCATGCCGCTGGCGCCGGTACCGATCGGGGTGTAGTTGATGAGCAGCGCATCCGCGTTGCCGCCGTCGCCGTAGTCGAAGTCAAGGCCCGCGCCGGCATTGAACGTGTAGTACTGGTCGAACCACATGGCTCCGGAGCCGGTGTCGATCCGTGCGCCATCGGCGAAGCCGATGGTCACCTCGTTGGTGGTGGGTGAGGTGAAGAGGATCTGGGAACTCGAATCGAGGAACAGATTGCTGATCTCGCTCCAGTCGTTCCCGTCGAACTGGATTTCAAACCAGCTCAGCGAAGCGTCCTCGTCATCCAGGTCGAACCTGAATGCTCCATCGACGTCTCCGTTGGGCGGTACCGATCCTTCCCAGTTGGCGCCCTCGTTGCCATTGAGCACAGTCGGTGGGGTGGGCGGAATGCTGGGGTTGTCGGGATCCTGGGCAGCGCCAGTCGTCCCATCCCCGTTGAAGACATCCTGGCCCACGGCAGGCATTCCGCCGATGGACAGCCCGAGGACTGCGAACAGAATCGTGGAACCAAGCCAGTGTCGTGTGAAAAGCATCCCTGATCTGCTCCGTGGGTTGTGAGGGGCGAAATGACCTGAAACCTTAGTTCTTATCGGCTGTCGGGGGCACGCTCGCTCAGTCCAACTGCAGAACAGCCTGCCCACGTGCTCACCGAACCAGGCCGGGTACGACCAAGGCATGGTGGCGAAACGAACTATGGATTACTGCGCCGAACGTGGTCTTATATGCGACGAATCGCAGGCCATCGGTCTCGATCCTCGTACCTTCTCTCAAATTCCTCGTCATGAGTCACGAACAGTGCCCCAAACTCCACCTTCCGGTACGTGGTTCGGGTTGAGCAGGTTCGTGGGTGGGGGGGAATTTCGGGTCGGGTCCTGGCTCAGGCACCGCCCAGAGGTCGGATCCAGATGTTCCTGAACTCGAGGGGGTCCGTGTGGTCCTGGATTCGGATCGGGCCGGGGCCGTGGGGGGCTCCGTACTCGGTGGTGTCCCCGTGGACGGTGGTCCCCGTGAACGCCTGGTTGTTCTGGACCACCACGCCGTTGAAGATCAGGGTCGCTCGTCCCGGGCTGGCCAGGCTGCCATCTGGGTTCCAGCGCGGGCTGGTGTAGATGATGTCGTAGCTGTTCCACTCCCCGACGGGTCGGCAGGGATTCACCAGCGGAGGGTGCTGGCCGTAGAAGCTCCCGCCCGATCCATCCGCGTAAGTCGTGTTCTCGTAGCCATTAAGGATCTGGATCTCGTACTTGTCGTTGAAGAACACCCCACTGTTGCCTCCGCCCTGGCCTTCTCCCTTGAAGCCGGGCGGGACCCGCCACTCAAGGTGGAGCTGGCAGTCCCCGAAGTCCGCGCGTGTGTGGATGTCGCCGCCCTTCACGCGGGCGATGCCGTCCTGCACGGTCCAGGCCGCCGCCCCGCCCCCGGTGCGCCAGGCGTCGAGGTTCCGTCCATCGAAGAGCACGATCGCATCACTCGGCGCGGTCCCCGGCTGGTCGGCGCAGGCGGCTGCGCCCGGCGTCACGACCGCCGGCTGCGGGCGGTTCATGTCGTGGACCGACCACGTCCCGGTGTCCTGGCAGGCGAAGCCGACCCCGATCACGAGGGGGGTGCAGGTGACGGCGAGGGTGAGGGTGGTGGAACGCTGGCGAATCATGGTTGGGTGCTCCGATACGGTTTCCAGTTGTTGTACCAGATCCTCCGGATGACTGGGGTTGGTCCCGACCCGATACGATGGAGTCCCATGACCGATCCCGGCTCCCACGACGCACCTGCGAGCCCGGCCCTCCAGCTCTCGGAGGTCGGCATGGTCTATCCAAACGGCTTCACCGCGCTCTCGGGACTTTCATTCCAGCTCGAGGAGGGGGGGTTCCTCGCCCTGACCGGCCCCAGCGGGTGTGGCAAGACCACGGTGCTGCAGGCCCTTGCCGGACTGATCCGGCCGACGTCGGGTCGGATCACGGTCGGGGGTGACGATCCCGCCTCGGCGAACCACGTCGCCTGCTGCTTCCAGGATCCGAGGCTCCTGCCCTGGCGCACCGTGCTCGAGAACGTCTGCCTTCCCCTCCAGCTTGCCGGCGTCGACCGGGCCGACGGGGTGCAGCGCTCCCGGGAGGCCCTGTCCCGAGTCGGGCTCGCGGACGCCGCCTCTCGTCTTCCCCGCGAGCTGTCCGGGGGCATGCGGATGCGCACCGCCATCGCGCGGGCCCTCGTGGTCCGCCCGAGGCTCCTGCTGCTCGACGAGCCCTTCGGCGCACTCGACGAGGTGAATCGCGAGCAACTGGATGACGAACTGCTCAGGCTGTGGGAGGAGGACCGCATGACCGTGGTCATCGTCACTCACTCCCTTCGCGAGGCGGTCTACCTCGCCCAGCGGGTGCTGGTGATGGACTCCGGCCCCGGGGCGCTGGTCGCCGACACCGAGATCGCGTTCGGTCCCCGCACGGACTCCACCCGGACCGACCATCGATTCAACGACGAGGTCGGACGCGTGCAGCGCATCTTCCGCTCGGAGCGTGCCTCGTGAGGTTCCTGTTCCACAAGCTCCTTCCCCCGGTGCTGGTCGCGGTCCTCTTCCTCCTCCTCTGGGAGGGCATCGTGGTGGTCTTCGAGGTCCAGCCGTTCCTGCTCCCCTCCCCGATCAGGGTCGCCGAGTCGGCCGCGGAGCACTGGGACCGGCTCCTCTGGGCGACCCTGCGAACCGGTGGCTCGGCGCTCGCGGGTTTCCTGATCGCGGCCGCGACGGGGATCATCCTCGGCAGCCTGCTCGGGCTGTCCCGCTGGCTGGAACGCGGTTTCTACCCGCCCACCCTGCTCCTGCAGATGGTCCCCCTGATCGCGATCGCGCCCCTGTTCGTCATCTGGTTCGGCTTCGGCGCGAGTTCCACGATCGCCGCGACGGTGGTGGTCGCCATCTTCCCGGTCATCGCCAGCACCCTGGGTGGCATCCGTTCGACCGATCCCCAGCTCCTCGAGCTCTTCAGGTTCCACCGGGCCACGAGGCTGCAGACCTGGTGGAAGCTGCAGCTTCCCTCCGCCTCGCCGTCGATCATCACCGGGCTCCGGGTCTCCGCGGGCCTTTCGGTGATCGGGGCGATCACCGCTGAATTCGTCAGCGGCTACACCGGCGAATCGGCCCCGCTCGGTTCGTTGATCATCGCCTCGGTGCAGAACTTCCAGACCGCCCTGATGTTCGCCGCGGTCCTGATCTCCTCGGTGATCGGGTTCGTCCTCTTTGGTATGGTCAACGTCCTCGGATGGATCATCCTTCACGACTGGTATGGAGAACGCACACGATGACCCGCCCTCACGATCCTCCGGCCGGTGGACGGCTGCCACGATTCACCGCGATCCTCGGCTGCCTCGCACTCGCAATGGGGGGGTGCGACCGGAGCACCCCCGATGCCGGGGAACCAGACCCCGCCAGCAGGGTGCGGCTCCAGTTGAACTGGGTCCCGGAGCCCCAGTTCGGTGGCATCTACGAAGCCAGGCGACTTGGCCTCTTCGACACCGACGAACTCCAGGCGGTGGTGCGTCCCGGCGCGGGTGGGGTCTCGGCCCCCCAGCTGGTCGCCACCGGGGAGGTCGAGTTCAGCATCGTGGGTGGATCCCAGGTGCTGCAGCTCAATGCGCAGGGCGGGGACCTGGTCGCGCTCTTCGCGGTCTACCAGCACGACCCGCACGGGATCATGGTCCCGGCGGACTCCTCCTACCAGAGCATCAAGGAGCTCTGGGAGTCCCCGGACGCGGTGATCGGCGCCGAATCCGCACTGGCCTTCATCAAGGCCCTCGACCGGTCCTATCCCACCTCGGACGGCGCCCGGTTCGTGTCCTACAACCTTCCCGCCTTCCGGGCGGGCCGTCAGTCCGCCACCCAGTGCTTCGTCACCGCGGAACCCATCACGCTCGGTCTCGATGGATTCGAGACCCGGGTGTTCCTCGCCGCGGACGCCTCGGGGTTCGACCCCTACAACACCGTCCTGGTCACCCGGAGGTCGTACCTCGAGTCGAATCCGGAGACGTGCAAGGCCATGGTCGACGCCTTCACCAGGGGGTGGACCGCCTACCTCGCCGACCCATCCCCCACGAATGCCCTCCTCAACGACCTGAACCCGGCGATGTCGCTCGAGGCGATGAAGCAGACCTCGGCGAGGCAGGTCCCGCTGATCGTCGACGACGCCACCCGCCGACTCGGCATCGGCTGCATGACCTCCGATCGGTGGACGGACATCGCGAAACGACTCGTTTCCATGGATCTCCTCGATGAAATCCCCGACATCGACCGACTCTTCTCCTGGCCACCCGCCGAGGCGGGTGCCCCGACTTCCGCCCGCTGAGGATCATCGATCGATGCCTGTCCGACCAGATGCACGCCACCTCGCCGCTCCCCGTTCTCCCCGGGATGCGGCGCTCCTGCGGGAGACGGTTCCGGGTGTTCGGATCCCCCGATCATGAAGGCCATGGACCTCCCTCCAGTGACTGCTGGTTCGGTGGTTCGCGCGGCCCTGCTGCCGGCGCTCATCACGCTCGTGCTCGGCAGCAGCTTCCTGCTGGGAGGCCGGGTGTTGAGCTCCCAGAAGTTCGACCAGGACCTCTACCACATCCAGGCCATCCGCCAGTTCGAGTCCCAGCTCCCCACCCCCGACCTCAGCGACTACTCCTCGGCGACCGGTCCGGGCTACCACCTGCTGTACGCCGTCTCCGCATCCGTGATCGGGTCGGATCTGGAGACCCTGCGCTGGTACTCGCTGGTCTTCGCCGTGGGACTGGTCGTGGTGATCGCGGGCTTCTGCACCAACCTCACCTCGCCGATGACCGCGGCCGTGCTCGCCTCCCCGGTCGCAGCCTCCTACTACCTGCTCGGCAGTGCGGTCTACGTCGCGACGGACAACCTCGCGTGGCTGCTGGCCGCGATCCCGCTCGGCCTGGTCGTCCTCCTCCCCACCCGCCCCTGGGTCCTGATCCTCAGCGGGTTCTTCATGCTCCTTGCGGTCCTCGTGCGCCAGAACTTCGTCTGGCTGGCCGGCCCGATCATCCTCGCGGGGCTGCTGACGAGCCCGCTGGTGCGGACCCTCCCCTGGTCGAGTCGGTTCCAGGACGGGGAATCCGCCGCCGGATGGGGACGACTGGTCCTGAGTCTCCTGGTGACGGTGCCCGCCTGCCTGCTCCTCGCAGCGCTGGTCACCAGCTGGGGCGGCCTGGTCCCGCCGAACTTCCAGGACTTCCACCAGAAGAACCTGATGTGGGTCACCCTGGGGTTCGCCTTCTCGGTGCTCGGACTCTACGGCCCCTTCTTCCTGCTCTCCCTGCCTCGCGCGCGGGAGCTCATCGTGGCCAAGCTGCCGTTGCTGGTGGTCGTGGGAGTGCTCGGAGCGCTCTGCGCGCTGGTCCCCCCGAGCGACTTCGCCCCCGACCAGGGCAGGTATGCAGGGGTGATGTGGAGCCTGGTCCGGCTTGGTCCGGTGGTGGGGGAGCGGTCGCTGGTGCTCGCCTTCTTCGCCTTCGTCGGTGCGATCTGCCTCGCCGTGCTGTGGCTGGGGATGCTCCGTGCCGGTCGCTCGCGTCACGGGCTGGTGCTCGTGGTCGCCTGGGCCGCGATCATCGCCAGCAACTTCCCGAACTCCCAGTGCTTCCAGCGGTACTTCGACCTGCCCACGCTCATGGTCCTGGTCTGGGGACTCGCGATGTGCCTGCCGTACCGACGGGACGAGGACCAGCCCGCGCCGCTGGGTCCCGGGCTGCTCGCGATGGTGCTGGTACTGCTCTTCGCCGCGAAGGCACTGTAGACGCCCATGGAGTCGCCGCGGTCCCGAACCATCCTCCACTGCGACCTCGACGCCTTCTTCGCCTCCGTCGAGCAGATGGACGATCCCTCGCTCCGGGGACGGCCGGTCCTGGTCGGAGGGACCGGGCTTCGCGGGGTGGTCGCCGCGGCGAGCTACGAGGCGCGAAGGTTCGGGTGCCGAAGCGCCATGCCGACCAGCATCGCGCTCCAGAGGTGCCCGGATGCCGTGCTGCTCCCCGGGCGGAGTGCCCGCTACGGGGAACTCTCTCGCCAGTTCATGTCGATCCTCGAGGACGCCAGTCCGCTCGTCGAGCCGCTGAGCCTGGACGAGGCGTTCGTCGACGTCACCGGCTCGCGTCGACTGCTCGGCGACGGTGTGCAGATCGCTCGGTGGATCCGCCAGCGGACCCTCGACGAGGTCGGCCTGGTGGTCTCGATCGGCGTCGCCCCGAACAAGTTCGTGGCCAAGATCGCCTCGGACCTCGAGAAGCCGGACGCCCTCTGCGTCATCGAGCCCTCCGGCCTCGCGGAACGGCTGGCCTCGCTCCCCATCGAGCGGATGTGGGGATTGGGACCTCGCTCCGTCGAACGGTTCCGCCTGGAGGGTTTCAGCACCTTCGGGGACCTCCAGCGGTCCTCGCCCGGGCAGCTGGCGGCGCGATTCGGGGATTCCGCCGCGCGGTTCCACTCCCTCAGCCTCGGGATCGACGAGCGCCCGCTCGCCCCCGAGCGAACCGCCAAGAGCATCGGCCAGGAACGAACCTTCGGCGAGGACATCAGTGAACTCGACACCCTGAGGGGGATCCTGCTGGGGGAGGTCGAGCAGGTGGCGGAGCGCCTGCGGCGAAAGGGTTCACACGCGACCCGGGTCACGCTCAAGATACGCTTCGGCGACTTCCAGACCATCACCCGGAGCCGCACCCTCGGCAGCCCGACCTCGGTCACCGGCACGCTCTGGGAGGCCGGGCTCTCGGTCTTCGAGGACTGGGCCCGCACCCAGTTCCGACCGGTGCGGCTGCTGGGATTCACGGTGAGCGGGTTCGACGGGCCGGACGCCCCTTCCCTGTTCCCGGATCCCGGGGACGAGCGGGGGAAGCGCATCGACGACGTCACCGATCGGATCCACGACCGTTTCGGGGAGGCCTCGATCTCACGGGCCAAGTCGGTGCGCCGTGAGCGCCGCGACCGTTGAACGCGACCAGGAGCCGGCCCGGGTCAGTCCCGGGCCTCCAGCGTGAGGTCGACCGTCTCCTCCCGGCCGTCTCGCAACAGGCGGATCTTGACCACGTCGCCCGGATCGTGCGTGCGGAGCTGCTCGATCAGCTGCCTGCGGCCCTCCAGTTCGACGTCGTTCCAGCCGATCAGCCGGTCACCGACCTTGATGCCGCTCTCGTTGGCGGCCCCGTCCTCGCGGATGAACACGATCCGGAGCCCGGGCTCCCCTTCGTCGGCGGCGGTCCGGAACCCGAACTTCACCCTGGGCATCGCGTTGTCCCGCTGCGGCTGGCGGTCCCTCTGGCGGGCCCTCCGGTTGCTGGTGTACTCGAACCGCTCGGGGTTGGCGGCCGCGCTGTACGCCAGTTCATGGAACAGGTCCGAAGTGGCCATCCCGCCTTCGTAGTTGATCAGGTCCACCGTGTCCCGCGAGGTGTGGTAGTCGTTGTGGAGGGGGAACGGCGTGATCGCGAAGAGGATCGGGATCTCGCGCCTCAGGAAGTTCGTGTGGTCGCTGCCGCCCGAGGAGCGTTCGGACTCGACGATGACCAGGTCCGAGGCCTCGAAGTGCCCGCGTGCCCACTCCGGCATCCCGACCCCGGTCCCGGTGCCGGAGATGCTGAGTCGACGGTCGCCCTCGATGCGGCCGATCATGTCGAAGTTGATCATCAGCACCAGGTCCTCGAGGGGCTGCACCGGGTTCTCGACGTAGTACCGGGACCCGTTCAGGCCGCTCTCCTCGCCGTCGAAGGCGATGAGGATCACGTCGCGGAGCGGCATGTCCTCGGGCGCCTCGTCGTAGGCGGCCTGGAGCGAGCCGGCGAGCATGATCAGCGCCGCCACCCCGGAGGCGTTGTCGTCCGCGCCGGGGTGGAGCTTGCCGGGCCCCTCGTTGCTGCCGAACTCGCCCATGCCGAGGTGGTCGAGGTGGGCCCCGATGATGATGTACTCGTCCTCGAGCTCGCCACGTCCCTCGACCTTGGCCATGATGTTCTCACCCCACTGGGTGACCGCGACGCTGCTTTCGCCCTTCAGGGTGACCTCGGTGTCACCCAGGTGGACGATCCCGTTGCCCTGGTCGGCATGGTCCCGCCACTCCTGGATGCTCCGGGTGTCGCCGGTCGCCTGCAGCATCTTCTCGGCGGCGTCGGGGGTCATCATGAAGACGGGAATGTCCCCGAGGTACTGCCGGCCGGAGCTGAACAGGCGGGTCGCCCTGGGATCGTCCGCCCCGGGGGGGTTGACGAGGATCACGCCCTCCGGGTTCAGGCCGCCCACCCCGCTGATCTTCGGTCGAAGGTTGACCCGCGACGTCCAGCCCTCGTCCTCCCAGAGGCTGCGACCGTCCTCGCCCATCGGTTCGAAGCGGAAGATCACGGCGATCTTGCCGGAGAGGTCGTCATCCTCGGAGAAGTCCGAATAGCCGTCCGGTCCCTCGGAGATGCCGTAGCCGACGAACGCGAGCGGTGCGCTCACGTCCGCGTCGGAACCGAGCCGGGTCATCTCGTAGTCCGCCCCCTGCTTGAACTTCATGTCCCCGACCGAGAGCTGGCGATTGAGCATCTGGCTCGAGCTGCCCAGGGGGAATCGCTGGCGGTAGGTGAGGGTCCCCGGCTCCTCGCCGGGCGCCGGTGGGGTGAGGCCCCGTGCCGCGAACTGGCTCTCGACGTACTCCCGGGCGAGCTCCGCCCCCCGGGTGCCCGGAAGCCGCCCCTCCATCCAGGGACTGGAGAGAATGATGACATGCTCCTGGTATTCACGGACGTCGGGGTCGACGTCCCGCATCGCGTTGGAGAGCGGGGCCCAATCCCGGTCCTCCACGTCCTGGGTGGAATCCTGGGCAGCGGCTGCGGGCACCAGCAGGGCGCTCAGCAGAAGCACGGTCGTCGTTCTGGTCATGGTCGTGCGCACGGTTCGCTCCTTGTCGCATCTGGGTCGAGGTCGGGTGGGGGGGACGAATCATCCTAGCCGATCTCCCCTCCTCGGAGGACAAAGCCGCTCCATGGGTTCACATTTGGTCCCAACCACCTAGGATTGCATCCGTGAACGAGTCCCATCCATCCCCCGGCCGAGCCCCGACCCGCCTGGCCTGCCTCCTGGTGGGGCTGGCCGCCCTCGTCGGGGGGACGTGGAGTGATCAGGCTTCGGCGGCGGATCCGGTGGACGGACCCCACATCGAGATCAAGGTCTCCCTCGCCGAGGAGTTCCTGGTCATGCAGGTCACGATGAACATCGTGTTCCTCGACGAGACCATCGACTTCGAGCGCGAGCGCTACGACGTGATCGATCCCGCCGAGGGTCCGGCGCTGCTCGAGGTCCTCGACCAGTGGGCGGATCGCCACCTCACCGCCCGGATCGACGGGGTGCCGGTCATCCCCCTCGTCGAGGACCTCATGATCAACGACCCCGACACCTCGCTGCTCCCGCTGATGCAGCGATCCGGCATCCGGGGCCTGCGCAAGGTCCGCTTCAACCTCAAGTGGCCGGTGAAGTCAGCCCCGCAGGAGATCGAGTTGTCGTGGCCGTCCTACCCACCGGACACGACCATCGACCCGAACGACCCGCCCCCGATGCAGATCGCCGGCGAAGCCGCGGTCGAGGGGGTGCGGGAGGCGGTGTTCTTCACCGAGGAGTCCCCGGTCTGGCTCTGGCGCAGTGGTTCCACCTCGATCGAGGAACGCCTGGAGCCGATCCCGCCCCCGACGCCTCGGGACCCCTGGGGCCTCCCCCTGCTCTCACTCCTCATCGGTGCGGCCACCCTCGTGGGGGGCCTGTGCCTGCTGGTCTCGCCCCGGCCGTCGAGGTCCGTGGCGGGTCTCGTGACGCTGGCCGTCGGGGCCGGTTGCGGCTTCCTCTTCTCCGGGGTGCTGGTGGTGGAGGTGATGCCTCCCGGAACCTCCCGGATCGAGGCCCCCAGCATCCAGCAGGCCGAGGATCTCTTCGTGCCGCTGCACGGGAACATCTACCGTGCCTTCGACTACGTCGAGGAAAGCGACGTCTACGACGCCCTCGAACGCAGCGTGTCCGGGGAACTCCTGGACGAGCTGTACCGGATGATCTACGCCAGTCTCGTGATCGAGGAGGCCCAGGGAGCCACCAGCCGGGTGCTCGCGGTGCGCCCGGTCGATCTCTCGATCGAGGACGTCGAGGTGGATCCCGCACGTTCCATGATCGATTTCAAGGCGCTCTACCGCTGGCAGGTCGACGGTCGGGTCGCCCACTGGGGCCACATGCACGAGCGCACCAACGAGTACCTGGCCCGGTTCGGGGTCTACGGCACCCCCGAGGGCTGGCGGATCGACTCGATCGACCTCCTCGAACAGGAACGGATCGATCCGGTGCTGGGCAGTGATTCCGGTTTCGAGGCCCCCGACCAGGACGAGTTCCTCGACGAGGGATCAGATTTCTGACGGCGTCTCAGCGGACCCTTCGCAGGTTCCAGCCACGCACCTCGACGTCCCCGCCCACCATGCAGCAGGGGGGGCCTTCCACCTCGATGCCCGCACTCGCGACCAGGCCATCGTCGAGGTCGAGGAGTTCCGCCTCCCGCAGCCGCCAGGGTTCGTGGTGGATCCCTCCCCGCCAGACCCGGCCCCGGCTCGCCGAGTAGAGGCAGTAGCGTTCCGTGAGGAAGTGTCGAAGCGATCCGGATTCCGACGGGGGCAGCTCCGCGCCCTCCCGCCACGACACGCGACTGCGCGTACCGTCCGCTCGCTTCACGGCGTAGTCGGTCCGTCCGTCCGCGGTGGACACCTCGAAGGCGGCGTGGACGTAGTTCAGCTTCCAGAGCATGCGCCCGCCCGCGACCGCGATGCGGCTGGCGGCGTCGAGGCTGAAGAACCACACCCCCGGCACCCCGTCGCAGAGCACGTAGGTCCGGACGTTGCACTCATGGAAGCGCGAGATCCCGGGGAGACTGGGCAGCCCCCACGGGCGGGTCTGGTCCATGGTGAACGGGATCAGCCCCACCCAGCCGCAGCCGTCGAAGGTGTCCAGCTCGAGTCCAGCCGGAATCAGGGAGGCGAGCCGGTCGGGGTCCACGCGCCAGTGCGCGAAGAGCAGGTTGCGCCAGCTCATCCGGATGCTCGCACCCGGTGACTGCTTGGTGGGCAGTGCCTGGTCCCAGTCGATGGCCGCATGCGGGGAACTCATGTCCACATGGTAGGAATTCGCGGCTTGGCGGGGCGGATCCCCTGATATAGTCGTGTCCAGAAGGACCGACCATGATCGACCCTCCAACCCTCATGCTGTTCCTCGCGGGGGCTGACGGGCACCTCCAGGACGCCCCGGCCTCCACGGGTCCCGACTGGTGGGGGGCCCTCGCCGGACTCCACCCCCTGGTCATCCACTTCCCGATCGCCCTGATCATCGTCGCGGCCCTCGTGGAACTGGTCGCCCTGCTGGCACGGCACCATCGACTGACCTCCTTCGGCATCATCGCGGTCCTGGTCGGCACCCCGTTCGCGGTCCTCGCGGCCTGGAGCGGCTGGTCCCTCGCCGACGAGGGATACGGGCGCGGCCTGGAACTCGACCTCCACCGCTGGCTGGGGGTCGCCTCGGTCGGGCTCCTGGCGCTGATGTTCGTGCTGACCCTCGTCAGCTGGTTCGGTCACCGTCAGTGGGCCACGGGAAGCGTGCGCGGTCTGCTGCTGGTCTCGGCCATCCTGATCGGGATCACCGCCCACTTCGGGGGTGACATGGTCTGGGGCAAGTCGCTGGTCGCCGAGTCCCTGTTCCCGGGACCGGACGCCACCTCCGACGTGCGCACCGCCGCCGGCGAGGGCACCGGGGCGGTCCGCGACGACCCGGCCCCCGCGGCCACCCCTGCCGAGCCGGCCGGCACCGCCGGCCCGACCGTGGCGGCGGTTTCCTTCGAGGCGCAGGTGAAGCCGATCCTCGACACCCACTGCTGGGACTGCCATGGTCCGACCGGCCGGGCCAAGGCCGGGATCAGGCTGGCCTCGGCCGCCGATTTCAGTCGGGACATCCATGGTGCCCCCATGGTCGATCCGGGTTCCCCCGAAGGCAGCGAGCTGTTCAAGGTCGTGAACCTGCCACGCGACGACGACCTCGCGATGCCGCCGAGCGGCCCCGGCCTGACCAAGCAGGAGATCGAGGTGCTCCGGCGCTGGATCCTCGAGGGGGGACGGCTCGAGCCGGCGGCCGCGGCCCCGTCGACCGCCGACGTCACCCGGGACGAACCAAGGCCCCAGGACCCGCCCGCTCCCCCCGGGGCGGATCCACTCACCGACGCCCAGCGGTCCGCGATGCGCGACTCGACGTCACGCCTCCGCGAGCGAGGGGTGTCGATCCGCCCGGTTTCCGTGGACAACCCCTTCCAGGTGCTCAACGCCAACGGCCTGAGCCACCGCCTGGAACCTCCCTTCGGGGATGCGGACCTCGCGCTGGTGGCCGGCCTGCGCCCCGTGCTGCAGGACCTCGACCTCGCCAACACCGAGGTCACCGACCGGGGGATCTCGGACCTCGCTGGATTCGACCACCTCGAGCGCATCTCCCTGAAGGACACCGCCACCTCCGATCCCGGGGCCCGGGTCCTCGCGGGTCTTCCCGCCCTCGAGGTCGTCAACCTCTTCGGGACGCAGCTGGGCGACGAGGGACTGCTCGAGCTCGCCCGTTCAGCCAGCATCCGCCGAATCTACGCCGGCCAGACCCTGGTGACCGAGTCCGGCGTGGAGGCCGCCCGGCGGCTGCGAGCGGACGTGACCATCATCTGGGCGGCCCCCGTGCTCCCGGCCACCACCGCCTCCGCCGCCTCGCCCGGCCTCTAGGTCCGCTTCCCGTCGCCGATCCCGTTCATTATCCCCCTTTGTCGAATGGGATGTTCACCCCATGGATTTTCCCCCCAGTCTTGGCACAATTGACCTGCATTCACCCCTCGACCCAGAGTCGCACCCCGAAAGGATGATCGAAAGATGACAATCGACCCACGTCGCACCGCGCTGGTGCTGATCGGCTTCCAGCGTGACTACTTCAACGAGGACGGGATCCTGCACGGCGTGGTCGAGGAGTCACACCGCGTCAGCGGCACCCTCGAGAACACCCTGGAGTTCATCGAGGCCTTCAAGGATTCCGAGATGCTGATGGTGAACACCCCGATCGTCTTCAGCGAGCTCTACGAGGAGCTGGAGAACCCGATCGGGATCCTCAAGACGATCCGCGACGTCGAGGCGTTCAAGCAGGGCGCCCCGGGATCCGAGGTCATCGACGAACTCGGTGCCTTCGGGGACCGGATCGTCACCCTGCCCGGGAAGAAGAGCTTCAACGCATTCTCCAACACCAAGCTGGGCGAGACGCTCAGGGAGCACGACATCGACACGCTGGTCTTCGCCGGCTGCGTCACCTCCATCTGCGTCCACGCAACCGCGCTCCACGCCTTCGACTCCGGGTACAACGTGGTCCTGCTCTCGGACTGCACCTCGTCGAGGACCGCCATCGAGCAGGACTTCTTCTGCGAGAACGTGTTCCCGCTCTTCGCCGAGGTCGCGCGCTCCACCGACCTCTACTCCACGGTCAGCGGATGAGCGAACCCCGCGACGAGCCCGCCAGCGAGGCCGGCCGGGAGGGGGACGCCAGTCCCAACCGGTACGACCAGCTGATCTCGGAGAACCAGTTCCTCCTGGAGAAGCTGCACGCCGAGCACGATCGTCGCGCCCGCCTCAAGCTCGAGGCGATGCTCGCGGAGACGCCAGCGATCCACTTCGAGCTGGACCAGCAGCAGCGCATCGCCTACGTCAACCCGACGTGGAGCCGGGAGCTGCTGCACCCGGTCTCCGACGTCCTCGGTCGCCCGCTTTCCGACTTCGTGGCCCCGTCCCACCAGGCCGTCCTGGCCGCCGCGCTCACCGAGCGTACCCGGGAGGACCACACCGACTCGGCTCCCGACATCTGCTTCATCGATCGCGAGGGTCGTCCCCTGTGGATGAGCATCCGATTCAGGTTGAATCGAAGCGGCACCATCAGCGGGAACATGCAGAACGTCTCGGTGCACCGTGAACTCGAGAACGAGCGGCTCCGGACCCAGAAGATCAACTCGATCGGTCGGTTCGCCGCCGGGTTCGCGCACGACTTCAACAACCTCCTGATGGCGATCACCGCGAACCTCGACATCACCCGGCGGAAGCTCGAGTCCCGCGACATCCTCCTCGAGGAGGTCTCGCTGGCGCTGAGGGCCTGCGGCCACGCCTCCCAGATCACCAAGCAGCTGATGAACTACAGCTCCATCGGCCAGGAGCAGCTTCCGGTGGTGACCCCGGCCTCCATCACCGAGCTGGTCGAGGAAGCGGTGGAGATCGCGTTCCGGGGATCCCAGGTCCAGCCGATCCTCAGCATCGATCCCGGAATACCCATGGTCAGGATGGACGGTTCGCAGATCCACCAGGTGCTCAACAACCTGCTGCTCAACGCCGAGCAGTCGATGCCCGAGGGGGGGGTGATCAAGATCCGGATCCGGGAGCGGTACTACGCACCGCCCTCCAACCCGAACCACCAGGAGGGGGTGGCCATAGAGATCCGCGACCAGGGCGTGGGAATCGCCAAGGAGGACCTCGAACAGGTCCTGGAGCCCTACTTCACCACGAAGGAGATGGGCAACGGACTCGGGCTCACCACCGCCTACTGGATCGTGAAGCATCACGACGGCCTGATGGAGATCGAGAGCGCCCCCGGGAGCGGGACGATGGTCAGGGTCACCCTTCCGGTCTCCGAGGTGCAGGCAGCCCCCGCCGAGTCACCCGCCCGCAGCCAGCCGGTGCACAAGCCGCTGACGGTGCTGGTCATGGACGACGACGACCAGGTGCGTTCGGTGCTGGCGTCGATGCTCGAGTTGCTCGGGCACCGGGTGCTCACCTCGCGCAACGGGGAGGAGTGCCTCGCCAAGTACCTTGACTCACTGGTCGAGGGGAGCGAGCTCCCCTCGATCGACGTGCTGGTCCTCGACCTCGTCGTCGCCGGGGGCCGGGGCGGGATCTGGACGCTCGATCGGCTCCGGGAGGTGGATCCGGCGGTCCGGGCGGTGGTATCCACCGGGTTCAGCAAGGACCCCGTGGTCGAGGACTACGCCAGCCATGGCTTCGTGGGGGCCCTCCGGAAGCCGTACACCGTGGACGAGCTGCAGGCGAGGTTGTCCGAGGCCTGCGAGATCGATCCCCTCCGGGATTCACGAGGTCCAACGGACGAAACGCGGCCCCGGCACTCCTGAGGGCACCGCCGCGACCGCACCGGGATGACGCGCCGATTCAGCCGGTCCAGGCCGAGAGCAGCAGGGCGAGATCGCCGCCCGCGACCGCACCGTTGCCGTCGATGTCGTAGATGCAGACCACGGTCCCATCACCCTCGTCGCAGGGACCCCAGTTGGCGAGCAGCTGGGTCAGGTCGGCCCCGTTGACCGCGTTGTCGCCGTTGAAGTCCCCGGGCAGGATCGGCTGGCTCTCGTACTCGATGATGATCCCGTTGACGAGGGCCTCCCCGCTGGCGTCGTTCCAGGATCCGTCGCCGTAGATCTGGCCGTAGTCCTCGGAGCCAGGGTTGCCCGCGTTGTTCGGTTCGTTCACTTCCCAGTTCGTGTAGACCAGCGGTTCGCCGGTGACCCACTGCCAGCCGCCGTCCGGTTCGACCGAGCCCGGCTGCTGGACGAGTCCGATCGCGATCCCACTGTCGACGTACACGTTCGGGAGGACGTTGTTCCTGAGCATGACGCCCTCCGCCGCGGAAGTGATGGTCACCAGGTGCCCGCCACGCTCCTCGGCGTAGAGGATCGCCTCGGGGGAGGTCATCGGGACCGGAAGGGCGAACCCCTCGTACTCGTTGCCGTTCCCGCCCTCCGAGACCGGCCACAGGTAGCGGGTGGGGGAGCCCGGACGCTTCACCACGTACCCACCCCACTGCTCGGGGGTGTCGTTCCGGTTGTCGTTCCACCCGTTGCCGCTCAGCTGCCCGTAGTCCTCGCCGCCCGAGTCGTTCGGTTCGCCCGGGTTCCAGTTGGTGTAGGTGAGCGGGGTCCCGTCGGTCCACTTCCAGCCTCCCGAGGGCTCGGCGTACTCCGGATCGGCCCGGTCCTGGTAGAGGCCGATGGCGCAGATCCCGCTCCCGAGGCCTGATCCCGCGAATCGAACCACGGCGTCCTCCACCGCGCTGGAGATCGAGACCATCTGGTCCCCGGCCGCTTCCGCCTCCGCTCGGCACTCCTCCCACGTGGCGCTTCCTCCCGCCACCTCCCAGAGCTCGTAGAGGGTGTCCTCCTCGGCTCCCAGGTCCGTGGTCCAGGGCACCACCTTCTGCAGCGTCCGGGTGGAGGGCTGCACGGTCAGGGTCCCGCTGCCGATGAAGAAGTTCGCGTAGGCGCCAAGGCAGATGTAGTAGTCACGGCCGGCCTCCGCGAGGAAGGTCAGCTGCTGGGTGAACCCGTCGCACCCCGGCGAGTCGTCGAGGCAGTCAACCAGGTCCGCGTTGGTGCAGTTGTCGACGAAGATCGCGAGCCGGGTGTCGAAGGTCGCCTGGCTGCAGGTGGAAGCCACGTAGCTCCCGGATTCCGGGCAGCTCCATTTGAACCACAGCGCCCGGTAGAGCACGTCGTTGCCGAATCCGAGATCGCAGGTCCCGGTGATGTCCACGGTCAGGGTGGAGCTCGTGTTGTCGAAGGCCACCGCACCGTCCACGATCGTCTGGGACTCCGGGCAGTCGTCCGGCGGCGGGGGCGGTGGCGGGGCGCCCGGGCACTCCTTGTCGGTGCAGTCGCCCCCGTCGTTGTCGTAGCAGCACAGGTTCGCCCCGTCGAGCTGGTCGACCCCGTCGCAGAATCCGTCGCCGATGAAGAGCTCCTCGATGCAGTCCGAATCGGCGCAGTCCTCGACCTCCCCGACCGGGCAGGTTCCCGTCGGTCCGTTCAGGGCGAGGCACAGGCAGGCGAGTCCGGTGGTCGTACAGGCGATCGGCATTTCATGCTCCTTGCTTGGTCCTGATTCAAGGTAGCACCATCTCGCGCCCTTTCCCCCCAGAACTCGCTCGATCCGGGCATGATCAAGCAGTTTTCGGGCCCAGCAGCCCGTTCTCCCCCCCGGACCGCCCCCTCAGCGGGTCCTGGGAAGGTCCGACCAGCGCGTGGTGTACCGCGGGGAGTGGTGGGCGCGCTTCATCTGCCATCGCTGGCGTTCCGGCCGCCCGACCGCGGCGGGCTGGAGCGTCCGCGGCCCCATGGTGCGGTTGATCCGGTCCAGCACGCCCATCAGGCGTTCGTCGCGGGCGTGGTCCCGATCGTCGAAGAGGCCGGACTGTGGATGCTCGAAGGCGAGTTCCGAGAGCATCACGCCCGCCTTCTTGTAGTGGAAGCCCTCCCGCCAGATCCCCCGCCCCAGCTCGAGTGCCCGGCGGAGGATGACCGGGGTGACGTCGGTGTGCGGCAGGAGCTCGCAGGTGCCCGAGCGGTGGTACTGCGGCAGGTCCTCGCGGAACCGGTTGGTGTTGAGGAAGACCGAGATCCGCCCCGCCCGACCGCCTTCCGCGCGCAGCTTCTCCGCGGCGCGGGTGGCGTGGGTGGCGATCGCCTCCGAGAGGTCCGTCCAGTCGGTGACCATCTCCCCGAACGAACGCGACCGAACGAGGGTCTGCCGGGGTTCGACCACGGTCTCGAGCTCCTGGCACGGGACACCGTCGAGCTCGAGGGCGGTCCGCATCGCGACCACGTTGAAGTTGCGGCGGACTTCCGTCGGCGGCACCCGGGTGAGGTCCAGCGCGGTGGCGATGCCCAGGTCCAGGAACCGCCGCGACCAGCGGCGTCCGATGCCCCACACGTCCTGGATGCCGATCGACTCCAGGGTCCGGCTCCGTTCCGGCTCATCCTCCGGGAACCGGTGCACCCCGCGGGATTCCGGGGTCCGCTTGGCGATCCGGTTCGCGGCCTTGGCCAGCGTCTTCGTGGTGCCCACGCCGATCGACACGGGGATCCCGGTCCACTGGCGGACCGTGCCCCGGATCGTCCGACACAGCTCGTCGAGGTCGCGCCCGGCCATCGGGGCGAGGTCCAGGAACACCTCGTCGATCGAGTAGACCTCGATGTCGGGCACGAACTGGCCGATGGTCTCGACCACCCGGCGGGAGAGGTCCTGGTAGAGGGTGTAGTTGGAGGACCGGACCACCACGCCCTGGGCGTCGATTCGGTCGCGGCACTTGAAGATCGGCTCGCCCATCCCGATCCCGAGGTCCTTGGCCTCCTGCGAGCGCGCGATCACGCATCCGTCGTTGTTGGAGAGCACCACCACCGGCCTCCCCTCCAGCCCCGGGTCGAAGACGCGTTCGCAGGAGGCGTAGAAGTTGTTGCAGTCGACCAGGGCGTACATCCGCTTCGCCGCCCGCCTCATGGTTCGTGGATCACCGAACGAACCACCCCCCAGATCGAGACCTCGGTCTCGGGACCGCAGGCGATCGGGGGGTAGCCCGGGTGCTCGGCGGTCAGCGTCAGGCCGCGGGGGGTCCGGGTGAGTCGCTTCACGGTGAACTCCCCGTCGACCACCGCCACCACGACCCGGCCCGGGGCCGCGTCGAGGGCGCGATCGACCACCAGGAGGTCGCCGTCGTGGATGCCCGCGCCGAGCATCGAGGAGCCCCCGGCACGCAGGAAGAACGTCGCCGCGGGGTGGGGGATCAGTTCCTCGTTGAGGTCGAGGCTGCGTTCGACGTGGTCGTCGGCGGGGGAGGGGAAGCCGGCCTCGACGCGGGAGGCCAGCAGCGGCCGGACGACCCGGGTGGTCCGGGAGGAGGTTGGGTGCGGGGCGGTCATGGGGCGGATACCCTAACAGAACACGAACAGAATGCAACCCCCGGACCGGCGAGGTCCCGGAAATCCACGAACTTCCCCCGACCATCCGCTTCGGACCGGGGGTGGGGCGATCCGAGCGTATCTTCGTGGCATGACCAGACACGATCTTCAAGTGGCGGCGGTGGCGACGTGCGTGCTGTGCGCGAGCCCCGCCTGGGCCGGGGGGGACGCGCCCCGCTTCGAGCGGCTTCCCGACGGCTACGCCAACGGCGTCTCCGACGACGGTTCCCTCGTCGTCGGGGAGCGCTTCGGGCTCGGGGCGTTCGCCTGGACCCTCGACGGGGTGACCGACCTCGGCGGGAGCGCCGCGGTCGCGGTGGGCGGGGACGGTCGGTACGTCGCGGGCAACGCCTCCAACGCGTCGTTCGGGGATTCCGCGGGGCGCCATGACCTCCTGACCGGGGACTGGTGGCTGCTCGGCGGCCTGGGGTCGACGGGGTGCGATGCCAGCGTGTCGACCGCGTACGACCTGACCAGCGACGGGACCCGCTGCGTCGGACTCGGCTGGGACGGGTGCAGCGCGGGTGCGTTCCTCTGGACCGCCGGGGTGGGGATCGAGGCGTTGCCGCAACAGGGACCGTTCTCCTCCCGTGCGGACACCATCTCGGGCGACGGCACCGTGATCGGTGGCTGGGACGAAGCGAGCAACGGGTCCCGTCGGGCCGCGGTCTGGCGTCCGGTGCCGGCCACCGGCGGGTGGACCCAGTCGCTGGTCCTGGCCGGCACCCCCGGCAACGCGGCGGGCTACGGGGAGGTCAACGGATCCAACGGGGACGGTTCGATCCTGGTGGGGATGGCCGACGGCTCGAGCACCTCGACCTCCGGCGCGTTCGTGCTGCGCGAGGACACCGGGTTCGAACTGCTCGGGCTGATGCCGTCATCGCAGTTCCCGGTGGTGGGGGGCGCGCTCGACGTGACCGAGGACGGGAGGGCCGTCGTCGGGTTCCAGCGCGAGGGAGCGGGGGGGTTCTCCTCGTTCCGGGCGACCTACTGGTCGGAGGACACCGGCCTGGTCGAGCTGCGGGACCACCTGGAGTCCCTCGGCGTGGAGCTCCCCGCCGGATTCACCCTCGCCGCGGCGCAGTCGATCAGCGACGACGGCCGGGTCATCTGCGGATGGGGCTACGAGGACGTCATCTTCTTCCCCGACGCGTGGATCGTGGTGCTGCCCGCCGGGGAGTCGCCGTGTCCCGCCGACTTCGACGGGAACGCCGCGGTCGACGGCGCGGACCTCTCGCGGCTCCTGGTCGCCTGGGGTTCCTCGGATGCGGGGGTCGACCTCGACGGCAGCGGCACGGTCGACGGCGCGGACCTGGCACTGTTCCTCGCCGAGTGGGGCGACTGCGGCTGATCGGGGGTCGTCGCGGGCGTGGGTTCGAACACCCCGGGGAAGATTCGAACTTCCGACCTGCGGATTAGAAGTCCGCTGCTCTATCCAGCTGAGCTACCGGGGCAGTGGTCGCACTATAGAACGTACAGGCCGGCGACGCCTCGGGAGGCGTCGCCGGCCTTGGATGACCCCTAGGGGATTCGAACCCCTGTTACCAGGATGAGAACCTGGTGTCCTGGACCTGACTAGACGAAGGGGCCTGGACGTGAACCCGGAAGTGTAGCCGTCCCGCCCCTCAACCGCCAGCATTCGGCGTGGAATCCGCCGTGCGGGACGCCGCGACCGCCAGATTGCGCAGCAGGCGCACCCGGTGCTCCGGATCGCAGTGCAGCGCGGGGGCGGGGACCCGCTCGCTGATCGGCAGGGGGGCCTCCGGATCCACCGGCATCGGGTGCCTCAGGCGCATCGCGCTGGCCTCGATCAGCCCGAACCCGCGCGGCAGCTCGCTTCGGCGGAGCAGGCCGCTGGGGGTGAACAGGTAGAGGTGATCGGCCAGCCGGTACCGACTCATCAGGCCGAACTTGGTCTCGCCGTGCAGTCGCTTCTCGACCCGGCGCAGTTCCCGGACCACCCTGCGGTAGGAATCGATCCGGCTGGCCGCGAAGTCCCAGGTCTCGAGCTCCGGGAAGAGCGCGCTCCCGCCCCGGCGCAGGTGGGGTTCACGGGGCTTGATCCGCTGCTCCTCGATCTCCGCCCGGCGACGTTCGAGGTGTTCACGGGTGCGCACCAGCGAGGCCTGGTCCGCGTCGTCGCGGAGGAAGTCGGACCGGGACTGCTTGCACTCCACCAGGATCGTTCGGCCGCGGCCGGTCCCGCGCTCCCCCGCCTCCGCCTCGAAGAGCGGTCCCTGCGGGCCCGACCGACCCTCGTCGCCCTCGAACCATCCGGCCACGTCCACCCGCCAGCGCGAGAGGGGGCAGCGCACCTCCACCGCGACCGCGCTGCATCCCAGGCGCCGCAGCCATTCGACGGCCAATCGCTTCAGTTCACGATGCTGGATGGTCTCACCGGGCACGGGACGCCTCCTTGCGCACCGATCGGAGCGGGCCCGCCGCCGGGCCCGCCAGTGGTCAGTCGCGCGATTCGAGGCGCGCGTCGTAGTTGACGTCCCGCTCGGCGAGGCCGGCGAGGACCTTGTCGAGGACACCCTCGTCGGTCGCGATGTGCTCGGGGGCGAAGACCCCGTGCCGGGTGATCGTGCCGTCGAGCATGAGCCGCGCCACGACCGTGCAGGTGAAGCCGGTGGTCCGGGCCATGCTCGAGAAGCCGGTCCCGGGGTCCATCGCGTCGAAGAGGTCCCAGCGGAACCGGGTCGGGACCCCGTCGAGGTCTCCTTCCACGGTGACCCGCATCACGGTGAGGTCCTCCTCCAAGGGCTCGTAGGTCCACTTGGGGAAGAGCAGCTTCGCGAGCAGGGCGCGGGGGCGGACCATCACGCCCTCGACCTCGACCGGTTCCTCGCTGAAGAGGCCGGCGTCGCGCAGGGCGGCGGCGAGGGCGATGTGCCCGGGGTAGCGGAGGGTCTTCTCGCGCATGTGGGGGACGTCGAGGGTCTCGGCGAGGGAACGCAGTCCGTCGGTGTTGAACGCCTCCAGGGTGCCGACCCCGGGGAACTCGATCGGTTCCGGCTCGGAGAGCGCTTCCTTGATGACGATCTCCCCGTGCTCCACCACGCGGGAGGGGCGGACGTACTCCTCGATCACGTCGTAGGGGGAGAAGCCGGCCTTGTACTCCCAGGGCGCGTAGCGTTCCCGGGGGACGCCCCCGACCAGGATCTCGACGCGTTCCGCGTGGTCGAGCTTCGAGACCCCCCAGCTCGAGAGCATGTTGCTCATCCCGGGGGCCACCCCGCAGTCGGCGACCACCGTGGTCTCGTGCTCCCGGGCGAGGGCGTCCAGGTCGAGGAAGTCCTCGGTCATGAACGAGATGTCGCACATCGGGGTCCCGGTCCGGATCACGGTCTCCAGCGACCGGTAGCCCATGGCGCTCGGGAGGGCGCCGATCACGATGTCGTGTTCCTCCGCGAGGGCGGTCACCACCGCCGCGTCCGAGCAGTCCAGTTCGCGCGCCTCGATCCGCGCTCGCCCCGCGACCTGTTCCAGTGCGGCCGCCGAGGGGTCCGCCACCACCACCTCGAAGTCGTCCGACCCGGCGAGGTCCATCGCCATGACCGATCCCACCTTGCCACAACCGAGTACCACCGCCTTGGGCATCAGTGCCGCCTTCCTTCCGTCACGGGCCGGTCAGCGCGATTCGCGGCCCAGGGTCTTGTAGTGCTCTCGCTCGCCGCGGCCGCGCAGCGGGTAGTCCTTGCGGAGGGGGTGGCCCGGGAAGTCCCGCCAGGTGAGGATCCGCCTCATGTCGGGGTGGTTCCGGAAGCGGATCCCGTACATGTCGAAGGTCTCTCGCTCCGGCCATTCCGCCCCGGGCCAGATGTCGGTGACCGAATCGACCTCCAGCTCCGGGTCGAAATCGATCCCGCTGGTGTCCACGCTGGGATCGAGGAACGTCTTGATGGTCAGCCGGGTGTCGTGCCGGGAACTGGCGAGCAGGTAGACCACCGCGAAGCGCCCCGGGGTCTCGACCGGGTAGTCCAGGTAGTCCACGCCCAGCACGTGGGAGAGGAAGTCGTAGCCGCACTCCGGGGAGTCCCTCAGGAAGCGGGCGACCTCGTGGAGCTTCTCGCGGGGGACCACCAGGGTCGTCATCCCCCTGAACTCGGAGGCCTTGAGGCCGACGTCGGGGAACGCCTCCTTGACGAACGGCAGGCTTGGATGATCGAGCACTGGCTTGGCGGACATGGGTGACTTCCTCGAAGGGTGCCGGTGATCGTCCGACACGTGCCCAGATGGTAGCAAGGCCTCCGGTCGATGGTCGACCGGAGGCCCTTGATTGTACGTGAATCGAGTTGGTGGACGGCACTCAGACCGTCGAGGTCACTCAGTTGCGTCGTCGACGCGCCGCGAGTCCACCCAGACCCATGAGGGCCAGCACGCCGGGCGCGGGAATCACGTTGGCCGTGAGGGTGGCCGGACTGAAGGGGCCGCCGGGGTAGGTGAACGTCAAGCTGTCGAAGTCGGCGATGTCCGCCGCCCAGTGGGTGCCGAGCGGGATGCCCACGTCGGGAATCCCCCAGCCGTTGACGGGCCATTCGAGTCCATCGGTGATGTTCAGGATCAAGCCGCCACCGATGTAGTCGGCGGAGCCGGACATGATGGTGCTGTAGATCGTGCTGGAGTCACCGGGCGTGAGGGCATAGGAAAGTCGCCAGTCCACGGTGGCGGCATCCGTCAGTTCCTCGCCCATGAAATAGGGGCGAAGCTCGTCGCCGCTCCCGGGAATGGCGAAATCGATGATGTAGTGCTCGGGATCGAGGTAGTCCCCGAGGTAGTCACCGAATCCAAGCGTCACGTCCTGGTCGGGGATGTTGTCCCCGTCGAGGTCGAGGTGCGCGACATCGAGGTCGTAGAGAATGCTGAAGGTATCGTTCAACTGGAACGACGACCCACTCAGCGGGTTCAAGGTCGTGTTGAAGTTCGAGATATCCGCCGAGGCCGTGCTGCCTGCGGCCAGCCCGAGTACGGCAGTGGTCACGATGCATCCGGCGGATGCTGAAGGGAGTCGAAACATGAGAAACTCACACTTTCTCCCAATTCCCAGCCCTGATTCACGTTGTCGGAGTCGTCTCTCTCTCAGAAGACTCGTGATGTCATCATCCACGGATCCAGCGGCGTTTTCAACGCTTGGTTCCGGTTTTTCCCGCCCTTTTCAGTGTCGGAAGTGGCGGACTCCGGTCAGAAGGCAGGTCACGCCCCTCTGGTCGCAGAGCTCGAACGTCTCCGAGTCTCGTTTCGAGCCTCCCGGGTGGATCAGGCATTGAACTCCCGCTTCGATGAGCAGGGCCGGGCCGTCGGAAAACGGGAAGAATGCGTCACTCGCGGAGATGACCGGACTGCCATCGCCGGCTCCGAGTCGCTCCCCGGCCTTCTCGATCGCGATCCGGCAGGAGGCGACGCGGTCCATCTGTCCCGCTCCGGCCCCCAGCAGCGCGCCACCACGGCCGATGCAGACGGCGTTGGACTTGAGGTGCTTGACCACGGTGGAGAGCATCCCGGCGTCCGCCAGCATCTCCGGGGTGGGAGCGGGGCCGGCGGTGTGCCTGAATTCGTCCGGCTGGACCGGGGCTCGATCCTGTTCCTGGGCGAGCAGGCCGCCGGGGATGCTTCGGTACATGACCTCCCCGCGATTCGCCCGCAGCAGGTCGCCGGTGGCGAGCAATCGGACGTTCGGCCAGCGTTCGCCCAGCACCTCGGCCGCCTTCGGGGTGAAGCTCCTCGCGATCACCACCTCGAGGAAGCGGGATTCCTCGACCATGCATGCGGCGAGACGATCATCGACCTCGCAGGAGATCGCCACGATGCCACCGTAGGCGGCCATCGGATCGCCGGCATGGGCACGGGTGAATGCCTCGGTCGCGTCGGTGCGCACCGCGGCGCCGCAGGGGTTGGTGTGCTTGATCACCGCGACGCTGGTCGACGCCGGATCCAGGTCCCGGAGGTCCTGCACCAGTTCCATCGCGGCCGCGGCGTCGAGGATGTTGTTGTAGGAAAGGGGCTTCCCCCTCAGTTGCTCGGCGGAGGCGAGGTCCGCGCCACTGGGCGCCGGATCCGCGTAGAGCATGGCTCGCTGGTGGGGGTTCTCGCCGTAGCGGAGGCTCTGGCGGGCGATGAACGAGAGTCGCAGGACGTCGGGGAACCGGGCTTCCGACTGGTGCCCCATCCAGGCGCTGATCGCCGCGTCGTACTCCGCGGTCCGGCTGAAGGCCGCGGCCGCGAAGTCCGCTCGCAGCTCCCGGGTGGTGTGGCAGTCCTGGCTCTTGAGCTCGTTGATGAGTCGGTCGTACTGGTCGCTGCTGGTCACGACCGTCACGAAGTCGTGATTCTTCGCCGCGGAGCGGAGCATCGAGGGCCCGCCGATGTCGATCTGCTCGATCGCCTGCTTGGTGGTGACGTCCGGCTCCCGGATCGTCCGTTCGAACGGGTAGAGGTTGACGCAGACCAGGTCGATCGGCTCGATCCCGTGTTCATCCATGGCCCGGACGTGGCTGGCCTCGTCCCGTCGCGCGAGAACCGCGCCGTGGATCCGCGGGTGCAGCGTCTTGACCCGGCCGTCCATCATCTCCGGGAACCCGGTCACCGAGTCGACGGTCCGCACCGTGATCCCCGCCTCCTCGAGCGCCCTCGCGGTGCCACCGGTGGAGACCAGCTCCACGCCCAGCGAGTCGAGGGCCTGGGCGAAGGGGATGAGGTCGGTCTTGTCGCTGACCGAGATGAGGGCCCTGCGCACGGGGGCGAGATCCGTCATGTGGGATTCCTTGAACCGGGGCCTCGAGGGGAGGGTCCGGATCGGGTGGGGGGTTAGTTTCTCGGGTCCAGCCTCTGGACCCGGCCGTTGCGGTTGGAGACCAGGAGCACCTTCCGGCCGGCGTTGTCCACCGTGGCCTGGACGTGGTCCACGTTGTCCAGGCGGACCTCCAGGCGGATGGTCCCGTTCGTGGAGTCGATCCGACTCAGCCGCCGGGTGTCCTCGTTCCAGACGAGGAGGTCGTCCCCGAGGACCGTGACCACCTCGCCGCGGACGTTCGGGTTCCGCCAGAGAAGCCGGCCCTGCGGCGTGTTCCCCGGCTCCGAGGCCAGGCACAACATGCCACCATCGCCCGCTACCTGCACGACCCGGTCGCCGAGGGGCAACGGACTGCCGGTGAGCGGGGTCTCCGAGAAGTACCTCCAGCGCTGGGTGCCGGTCTCCGAATCGAAGCAGAGGACGCGCTGTCCGTTGTCCGCGCAGAAGAACATCCCGTCGCTCATTGCGGGACCGTACTTGAAGCCCGCATTGAGCTGCTTCGTCCAGACCCGCTTGGCGGTGTTGGAGTCGAAGACCCCGACCCGCCCGTCGACGGAAGTGGCGCCCGTTCGGTTCCCCTGCTGCGCCAGCAACCCGGCGATCCGGCTGTCGAGACCGTTCGCCTTGAGCTCGAAGCCCACCGGGATGTTGTGCCAGATCAGCCGTCCCCTGGCGGTCCCGTAGATGATGTACTCGCCGACCTTCATGGATTCGGTCGCAGGGAGCTGCGCGAGGTTCTGTCGGCCGACCTGCAGCCCGGTATCCGAGCCGATCAGGTACAGGTCCGTGTCCGTGGTCACCAGGAGCAGGTCCTCGCTCTCGAGGTAGAAGCGCGCGACCCCCATGATCTTCTCCCGGGAGGGAATCGGCGCCTCGTGCCAGAGCAGCTCGCCGCTGGAGGCCCCGAACACGGTCATCGCGTTCATCCGATCGATCACGACCACGTCGTCGCCGGCAAGGACGACCCGCTTCACCCCCCCCGATCCCCGGGTGGGGATCCGCTGCTGCCAGCCGGCCCGCATGCCCAGTTGCTTGGCCGTCTCGGCGTCCACCAGTCGGACCGGACCCGCATCGGCGGTCGCTCGCTTGGGTGGCGTCACGGGGCGAACGGTCGATGCGGCGGTCGCGGCCCTGGTCGGGGCGGTCGCCGTACCGGCCGGTGCGGGTGGGGGTGGGGTCCTGATCGCAGCCGCCTTCGACTCGGCGGGAGGCCGGTAGCGTCCGGGGCGGTTGGGATTCTTGCAGCCGGCGAACCCGACCGCGACCACCGCCACGACCGACGCGCCGAGGACGCCCCGGACGATCGAACTGGTTCTTCGCACCTGAATTCCCGTGGGGGCCTGTGCCATGCTGCTGTCTCCTGGTTTGCCGGTTTGCGGGGTACGGATCCCACCCAGAACCCCAGTATCCGGACCCGGCAGGGGGGCGTCAACCTGAGCGCATTCCACCCCGCTCGAGCAGCTTGGCGACCATCCTCGCCAGGCAGTCGGACTCGAGGTTGACGGGATCGCCCTCCCCGAGTCGGTCGAGGGTGGTTCGTTCGAGGGTCTCCGGAATCAGGGCCACCTCCACCACCGTCCCGTCGAGTTCGGCGACGGTCAGCGACACGCCGTCGATGGTGATCGATCCCTTCTCGATCAGGTAGCCGCCCACGACGTCCGGGACCTCGACCTTCAGGATCCATCCCCGATCGGACTCCTCCCGGTTCGAGAGCACGCGCCCCATCCCCTCCACGTGGCCCTGGACGAGGTGTCCGCCCAGCAGGGTGGTGGGAGTCGCCGCATGTTCCAGGTTGACGCCGCTTCCCGTGGGCATGGCCCCGAGCGTGGTGAGCCCGAGCGTGGTCTCCACCGCGTCGAACAGGAGCCTGGACCCCTCGTTCTCCACCACCGTCAGGCAGCAACCGCTGATCGCGATCGACTCGCCGCGCTCCGCCCGATGGTCCCAGCCCTCGAGGTTGACCACGATCCGGGCGCCTTCCGGCTGCGCGATCCGATCCTCGAGGGTCCCGACGTGCTGTACCAGTCCTGTGAACATGTCCCAAGGATAGGCACTCGGC